>JBDTAI010000496.1:0-6673 GCA_039924685.1 Ktedonobacterales bacterium | reverse complement strand
GGCTGGCAGGTGCTGCCCAACACCGTCAAGCTGGGCGTCGTCGCGGTAGTGTACCTCGTCTTTGGTGGCCTGGGCTTCGCCTTGCGGCAATCCCGCAGTCTGCACACCGTTGGGCAAGCCTATCTGGGCATCTTCGCGCTGCTCACACCGCTGGTGGCTCTGGCGCTCTATCGCTTCGAACTGCAAAGCCAGGGTTTCTCGGCGATGGGCATGCTCTGCCTCTCGGCGCTCTATGCAGCGGTGATCTATCTGATACTGGCCTGGCAGACACGCTTCGCCACCTATGCCTATCTAGGCTGGATCGCGTTGCTGATAAGTGCGCTGGCGAGTACCGCATGGGCGGCTGAACCCATCGAGTGGGATGTGTTCTCGCTCGGCGCCGTCGGGCTTGTACTGCTGCTGCCCTTCTATGTACAGTGGCTGGCGCAAACAACACGGGGCCAGCGTTTTGGCTGGTTGGCAGGGGTAGAGACACTGGTAACACCCGCGTTGCAGATCAGCGCGCTCCTCTTCATCGCCGCCGCCGCTCTTACCTTCCTGCTTGGCGTTACTATTGCGCTTGAAAGTGGCGTGGTTACGCCGGTCACGCCACCCTCGAAGGCCGCGTTTGCGCTGGCAGCCCTCACGCTTGCGCCACTGGCCTTCGGCTGGAGCCAGACGCTACGCGCCCACGTTCGCCCAACCATGCCGGTGACACTCGATCTGCTCGATTGGCTGACCTTCGCCTTCGGCGCACAAGCGGTGATCGGCGTCGCTGTCTGGGCAGGCGCCGACCGTCAGACGGTGGCCATTGTCTTTGCCGCGCTGGCGCTGGCCGAGGCGTTGGGCGCATTGCTGGTGCGTCGGTGGCGTGTCATGCGCGTGAGCCTGCGCTACGGCGTTGAGGGACTGGCGCTGGCGCTGGGGGTGATCGGCGCGCTGAGTGTGATCGGCGATCCGTCGCCCAACCTGCCGCTGATCGCCGCGCTCACGGCGGGCCTCGCCATCGGTGTACTCTTCATGTTGATCGAGTCGCCACTGGGCTGGGGGCTTATCGCGGGCGCTTTCCTGCTGGTTGATTTTCATGCCATCCTCACCTCGCTGCTGCCCGCTGCGACACTCGCCAACCCCGCCGATACGCTGCCCGCTGCGCTGCTGGCCGCGCCCACCTGGCATACGCTGCTGATCATCGTCCTCTGGCTGGGCGCACTGGCGATCAACCGCGTGGCGCCGCGCCTCGTCAAACCCATTGCGCCGCGTCCGGTGAGCTATCCCTATGCGCAGGTCCCCGTCTGGTCGCCAACGCCCGGCGCCACCCCTCCGAGACCGATCACGCAGCCACTCGTGCAGCCATCACCGACAACAGCAGCAACAGCCCTGGCGCAGCCACGCCGTGTGCGCGCCTTTCTCGCGGCGTTCTATCTGACGATCCTTGCTGACGCGATCTATGTCGGCGTCGTGCTGCTGGGTGGGCGCAATGGCCACTATGTAACGGCGCTGCTGCTGCTCTATGCGCTGATGGCGCTGCTTGCCATGCGTGTCGAGCGTGAGCCGAGCGTGGGTGGTTTCATCGCTGGCGCCTTCGCCTTCTTTGCGCCCATTGCCTTTGCCAGTGCAACACACAGCGGCATCGCCTTCAGTCTGATGCTGCTGGGCGTGGGCGCCGCCGCATTGCTGCTACGGCGAACATTAGGCCGCGCCTACTGCTTCACCCCCTATCTGCTCACACTCTGGTTCACGTTGATCACTTTGCCTGCCTTCGCCGCCACCTCTACCACAGCAAGCGTGATCTTCCTCGGCGTTCCCTTTGTGAGTTGGACGCTGCTGGCGCTGGCCGTGCTGGCGACAGTTGCCGCGCTCTGGGAGCATGCGCCGGGGATGCTGGTTGCGCCTGCCGTGTTGGCGCTGGTGGCGCAGGCGCTCACCCTCGATGCGGTAGTCTCGCCGCTGCTGGTGTTCGCGCTGGTGGGTGTTGGTATGGCGCTGCGACGCTGGCGTGGCGCAGGCTGGGGCGCCGCCTGGTATGCTGCGGCGGTTCCTGCCTCGATCTTCGCTTACTTCAGGATGTTTCAGCTCGGCGGCGATGCTGGGGGGCGGCAGGTAATCCTGTTGGCGCTCTTCGCCGTGGTGGCCTGTCTGGTGGCGGCGCTCGAACGCCTGCCCTGGCTCATGTTTACCGCGCTTCCCTATACACTGGTGCTGCTGATCGTGCTGCCGACTCCACATGACTTTAGCGCGACGTTGACCGTGTTCGCTGGGGCGCTGCTGCTGGCGCTGGTGGTGCGGCTGCGCATCGGACGGCGCTGGGCCTTCGCGCTCTATGCTGTCGCAATGCTAGCGACATTCTTTGCCATCGGGCGTGTCACGCCGCCCGATGGCGCACATCGTGAGGCGTTGCTGCTGGTGTTCGCCGCCATCGCCTACGCCGTCGCCTATATCGAGGGCAGCGCCTGGGCCGGATTCGCTCCCGCGTTCTTCGCCGCCTGGGCAGCGCTGATCCAGCCCGATCCGCATGCGTTGCTGCCACTGGCAATCGCGCTTGCCGTGCTGGGCTACATCATCGGGCGTGTGGCGGGCGCCCGATGGTGCTGGCCTGCCTATGCTGCTGCTGGTGTGCTGGCCGTCGCCACGGCGCTGCAAAGTCAGCCGCAGCCACAGTTCGAGGCGTTCGCGCTGTTGACGCTGGCCGTTGTGGCGTATGTGATCGCCGCTGCCGAGTCGCGCGCCGACGCGATCCCGCTCGCCTTTGTGCTGGGTGGCCTGGGCATCGCCGCCTGTGCCAACGCCTTCTCCTGGGCGAATTGGGTCACGGTGCTGGCCTTCGTCGCGCTGGCGTGGCTCTATGCGCTTGGCGGTCAAATCTGGCGGCGGCTGCCCTGGCTGCGTTCACGCAGTGGCGCACAAGCGCTGGCCGACATCGTGGCACATCTGTTGGTAGTGCCGTCCGGCGCTCAGGTGGCGGGGCAACCTACCACGCCGACCTCAACAGCGCCCCGCTCACCCACCGCTACTACGCAGCTGACAGCATGGAATGAACCGCCCCGCTTCGGCGCGGCGATCCATCTGTGGAGCGGCCTGATTGTGGCGATTGGCGCGGTACTTGGCGCGCTGCTGTCGCCGCAATCCTTCGACATCTACAGCCCATTGACGCTCAGTGTGGCGCTGGCGTGGCTGGCGCTGGGTGGGCTGCTCGGCTATGTTTCACGTGAAACACACCAACGCTGGCTGTGGTATCTGGCCGGTGAGGCGGTGGCGCTGACGATCAGTTGGGGCGCCCGTTGGGTCGGCGCGACCAATGTGCAGGCGTTCATCCTGGCGCCTGGAAGCTACCAGTTGCTAATCGGTGCGGTCCTGCCAACGGATACTCGCGTGCTGCACAATGTGCGGTTGGGGCAGATCGCCTCGCTGGCGGGCGCTGTGCTGCTGCTGCTGCCCACACTCGCTCAGTCGTTCGGAACTGATCCCACCTGGGCGTATGCGCTCTGGTTGGCGTTGGAGGCGCTGATCATCACCGGCGTGGGGATCGGCGCGCGCAAGCGGTCGCTGGTGGTGGCGGGATCGTGCTTCGTTGGGCTGGCGACGCTGCGCGGCGGCGTGATCGCCGTCAGTTCCGGCCTGCCTGCGCCACTGGTGATCGGCGCACTGGCGCTGCTGCTGATGGGCGGCGCCACCTGGCTCAGCCTGCGCGCCCGTCGTTTCGCCGCACCCACTGATCCGACCACCCCCACGCCCTCGACTACTCCGCAATCCCCACAGACGAACCTGCCAGGCTAGAGACTCGTTCAGTTCGTCATCCAGTTGTGTGGTTGTCGTAGAACAGATAGTGGGCAAAAGAAAACAGGTGGCAGGAGAAAACACTCCCGCCATCTGTTATAACGAACTGGCTAGTAGCAGCTTATACTCATTATGCTAGGCAACCGACGCAGGTGGAGCGTTCGGCGTTCGCGTTTCGTCCTGCGTTACGTTCTCGCCCGCACGCAGCCGTTGGAAGGCGCCACGCCACCCACCATGCTGCTGACCATCCTGCACGTTGCCCGGCTGTCCAGTGGGTTGACCAGAGGGAGCAACTGAAGTTGGCGTGGTCTGCTCTTGTGTGTTGCGGACGTCATTGCCTGTCGGCCTCATCGTCTCGTTTGACACGGGTGTCACAGGCATAGATGCTACCTCTGTCTCATTCGCTGGCGTAGTAGTTGCGAGGGCAGAGCGATACTGCTCCCGTTCATTGAGCGCCAGCGCATGTTCCGCTTGCAGTTGTGCATGCTCTGCACGTAGCATCGCGAGTTCCTGTCCCGTCTGCACGCCCTGTCGTCCAAGCCGACGATTGCGCCAGCCAGCGGAGATATGCCCGGCCCCAGCGCCCAAAGGGCGAAGAGGAATCCCAGCAACGCAGACCCGGCAATGGTCCACCAGACATTGCCAGGGATTGCTATGCCGAGGAAGTTGTAGGGTTCGTAGCGGATGTTCTCAACCGCGAAGATCACGAGCAAAAGGACGATGATGAGTTCGAGAATGAGAACGACCACATTTCGTATGCCTCTCCTGGGTTCTGACCTCCTTACGCCGCTATGCTCTCTGCATCCTTCGGGAGAGCGGGCAGCACGTATTCCAGGCATACCGCTCGCACGTTTTTCCGAGCAGCGCATCCTCTAGTGTGAGAGCTATGTTGGCGTGTGCCAACTTGAATGTGCGACACAAGAGCTTACTGAGGTGCTATGTGGCGTGAACTATGCCAGCAGCAGATGGCAGCAGATGGCAAGCCCGCATGCGTATAGTATTGGCGTTTCACGTGAAACAGTGTCGCTACCATGCAGTCATGGCGCCCCTTCATCTGGGGCTGTGAGGCCCGCCACCAACAGTTGCATGGAGGCGTCGGCCTGTTCACGCCAGGAAATGGCATGTGGCGCCATGGTGATGATCAGCGCGATCCCCTCAAGGAGCGCGATTACCGTCATCGCCGCCTCGTCGGGATTGGTCGTCGCGCGAAACTCGCCCTGCTCGACACCCTGACGAATCAGCTCCGCGAACAGGCCACGAATCTCCTCAAGCGCCCCCGTCATAAACTCGCGCACCGAGCGATGCCGCGCCGCCAGCGCATAGAACTCCAGCATCAGCGGTTGTGCGACCACAAAACGGTCGAACTCCGTAGCGAACGTGCGCGTGATCCTGAGCAGCCGCTCACCTATCGAGTCAGTCCCTTTCAACATCGCCTGTATATTGTGCAGTTCCAGCGTGAACAGGCTGCGCAGCAGCGCCTCGATCACGGCGTCTTTGCTCTTGTAGTACAGGTAGACAAGGCCCTTGCTGACGCCCGCCTTCGAAGCGATGTCCTCCATGCGCGCATCATGCAGCCCCTTATCCGCAAACACCGTGAGAGCCGCCTCCAGAATCTGGCTGCGACGCTCATCCGCCAGATCGCCTGTGCGCTCCTGCGGGTCTGCGGACCGCTCTGCGAACGGCTCACTTTGCTCCTGTTCAGCCATGCGTATTCCTCCTGGCAGTTCCCTGGCGCCTGCAACATGTACTTGGCGGGTGTACTTGGCGGGCGGCAGGGCATCTACCAGGATTCTACGATCAACTCGGCCAGTCGGCGCAGTTCCGACACATCCAGACACATCTATGTGAACTCGACTATGCGACCTCGACAGGCGCTACTATGCTGAAACCGGCTGGGGCGTTCCTGAACTGGTGGTGTGGCCGGCCATATGGACCATGTTCCTGTTCCAGGCGCGTGTGCGCAGCCAGAAGATCGCCAGCCCCATCAGCGCCAGCCCGACGAACCAGAGCAGCGAGACGCCAATCGGCCACCACAGGCGGTCCGCTGTAAACGCGCCAGCGACGGCGTATTGCGTCGGCGCATACGACGGGAACCATTGCAGGAACGGCTTGTTGGCGAAGGGATTCTCGAATGGATTCTGGAAGAAGGTATCCATCAGGCTGATCATGATGATCAGGAAGAATCCCGCCAGCTCGCTCTTGAGCAGCACGCCGAAGAGCAACCCCAGCGCGCCATAGATCAGCGCGCCCAGGAAATAGGCGACCCAGATCAGCGCCAATCCCTCGGGACGCCAGAACACCAGTAGCACCAGCGTGGCATAGAGCGCCACCAGTGCGGCCACCGCCACCAGCGCCGTCATCTTTGCCAGCAGCAGCACCAGTTGGGCGTAGCCGCTCAGGATCAGCCTGCGGTCGAAGCGGGCGCCAGAGCGTGTGGCGGCAAAGAGCGTGAACCCCGTAATCAAAGTGATGGTGTTGAGACCCGTCGAGAGCAGCACCAGATGGTAGCCATTGACCGTGATCAGCTTGCCCGTTGCCCCGAAGCGGAACACCAGCGATATATTGCCCACCGTCAGGCCGAGCAGCCAGTACCACAGCGGCACGAAGATCAGCAGCAACCCCACTGCGAAGCGGTTACGCGCATGTTCCAGCAGGGAGAAGCGCGTCGCCGTGAGATATGCCTGTACCTGCGTTTCCATGAGATTACTCCTCGCTAGTGCGCCGTCGTCTTCTCTGTCTTCTCAGTTGGCTCAATCGGCTCTCGTTGCAGATGCCCAGCATCGAGGCGATAGATCGCGTCGAACCGGCTGCGCTCAAAGAGCAGATGGGAGATCACCACCACCGCGCGGTCACGCGCCCGCAGGTCGGCGCACAGGTCCCAGAAGCGCAGATACGTCTCCCAGTCGAATCCCTGATAAGG
>JBDTAI010000495.1:0-2627 GCA_039924685.1 Ktedonobacterales bacterium | reverse complement strand
GCCCAACTGCTCATCGGCTCCTACGCCATGATGACGCTTGATTGGGCGAGCGGCTCACCAGCGCCACTGGCTATTGACGAAGTAGCCGACGGGATTGCAGGCATGGAGGGTAGTAACCCCGGCGCGTTCTTGCCACAGTTGCTGGCCCATGTCGAACTACTCTGGCAAGGTCTTGCCACACATCCTGCACATCGGGCTGATCAGTCTGGCGCCCAAGCCGAAATTATCGATCCACCTGGCGCATCAAAAGACAGGCGAGACAGGCGTAGAACGCCAGTGTTAAACGCCAGTGTTAAGCGCCAGTGATATTTGAGTCGTTTTCTCTGTCAGCTTCCGGGCTGTTTTCGGGAGGACATACCCACTATGCGATTGCAAGATCGGTCCGAAGACCAAACGCTACATCAGAGCCACGCGCCAAACCAGGCGCCAGAGCCATCGAACAAGTCATCCAAGTTATCGAAACACGAGTCTCAGGCGCCGCAACACTATCCCTCGCATGATGAGGAACCACACGGGCTATATCGTGTCGGCGTCAACTACGGGCGCTTCGTCTACCGGCTGCGCTGGGTGATCCTGGCGCTCTGGGTGATCGCGCTGGGGGTCAGCATTCCCTTCGCCAGCCAGGTGTCATCGGTACTGACGGGCGGCGGCTATAGCTTCAGAGGCAGTGAGTCCGTCAGGGCTGACAATATCATCTCCAGCAAGCTCAATCAGCCGAAGTCCAGTCTGCTCGTTGTGTTTCAGTCAGGTGATACCGCTACCACCGATCCGGCCTATCAACAGGAGGTGGGCGATTTCATCAGCCGGGCGAAGGGCTTCAGCCATGTCACAGGCATCTATGCCGGTGGCGTGGGGGCGGATGGCAAGACGACCTCCGTCACCATCACCTTCGACCAGGATAGCAATACAGTGGAAAACCGCGTGAGCGACTTCGAGAAACTGCTGCCCAGCGGCGCCGACGCCACGCCCGCGCGCGCCTATCTCACCGGCGGCACGGCGGTCTATCACGCCTTCAATGTCATCACCGGGGAAGATACCAAGACTGCTGAAGAGGCCGCGCTGCCCATCGCGCTGGTAGTGCTGATCATCGTCTTTGGCACACTGATCGCCGCCTCGCTGCCACTCATACTGGCGCTGGTGGCCGTACCGATTGCGCTGGCGTTCATCTACATCATCGCGCTACATACCGAAACCAGCGTCTTCGTACTGAATGTCGCCTCCATCATCGGGCTGGGCATCTCGATTGACTACAGCCTCTTCATGGTGCGCCGCTTCCGCGATGAGCTTGCCGACGGGCGCACTGTGCGCGACGCGGTCGGCTGGACGGTGGCAACAGCGGGCGAGGCGATTCTCTTCAGCGGCCTCACTGTGATGATCGGCTTCACTGGTCTGCTGCTGATCGGCATTCCGTTCATGACCTCGTTTGGCATCGGCGGCGCAGTGGTGGTGGCCGTCGCCGTGTTTGCGGCGCTCACCTTGCTGCCCGCATTGCTGGCGGTGCTGGGATCGCGTGTCAATGCGCTACGTGTGCCGTTGCTGTGGCGACTGGTCGGCGTCGGCGCGCATCGGCAGAATGGCGATGAGGCGACAAACAACGGTCAGCGCAAGGAGCGGGCGAACTTCTGGCATACGCTGGCGATGGGCGTGATGCGCCATCCGGTGATCGTTATCGTGGTGGTGGGCGTGGCGCTGCTGTCGTTGGGCTGGCCGGTGCTTTCCATCAATATCGGCACACCGAGTACCTCATCGCTGCCCCCGAATGTTCCGGCGCGGCAGGGGCTGGACATCCTCAACGCGCAGTTCCCCAGCAACAACCAGAATCCGATCTATGTGGTGGTGCAGACGCCGGATGGCGGCCCGCTGCTCAACGTGCAGGACTTGCAGAAGGTTGACCACCTGACGCAGTGGCTCAAAGCGCAGGATCATGTGACCGCCGTCACCAGCCTCACCGAACTGCCAGCCGGACCCAACGGACAGACAATCCCCCAGCGGCAACTCCTCGCATCGTATGCCACTGGTGTCTATCTCTACAACCCGCAGCTTGCGCAGTTCGTCAAGGCGACTACCAACGACGACACGACGGTGATCACGCTCAAGACGGATGCGACGGTGGATAGCGCAGCAGGCAAGGCGCTGATCGATCATCTGCGCGCCAACAGGGGCGAGGCGCAGGGGCTGACGATGCAGGTCGGCGGATTCCAGGCGGTCTCGCTCGACTTCAACCGCTATCTGTACGGCAACTTCCCGCGCGCGATCCTCTATATCCTGATCGCCACCTATCTGCTGCTGCTGCTGATGTTCCGCTCGGCGCTGCTGCCGCTCAAGGCCATCGTGATGAACGCGCTCTCGGTGTGCGCGGCGTATGGGGCGCTGGTGATCATCTTCCAGTGGGGCGCGCTGCAAGGGCTGCTCAACTTCCAGTCGGACGGCTTCATAGATAGCACGATCCCGATCCTGATGTTCTGCATCATCTTCGGGCTTTCGATGGACTACGAGGTCTTCCTGCTCTCGCGCATCCATGAGGAGTGGCTGCGCACCAAGAACAATCGCTATGCCGTGGCGCGCGGCCTGGAAAAGACTGGCGGCGTTATCACCAACGCGGCGCTGCTCTTCGTGATTGTGACGGG
>JBDTAI010000494.1:0-6437 GCA_039924685.1 Ktedonobacterales bacterium | reverse complement strand
CATGCCGCCCTCCATCGGCTCAGGCCGGGAACGAGCCTGCAAGATGGACGCTATACCATCATAGAAACGCTGGGCAGCGGGGGCATGGGCCATGTCTACAAGATCCGTGACAAACGCCTTGGCATCGATCTGGCGCTCAAGGAAATGATCACCACCCTGCGCGACCGCGACGCCAAATCCAGTATGGAAATATTCAGGCGTGAAACGCAGATGCTCGTTGCAGGCCAGGGCCATGCAGGCGTTCCGCATATCTATGACTCGTTCATCGAGTTTGACCGCGCCTATATCGTGCTGGACTATGTTGAGGGCGTGACGCTGGAGGCGATGGTCAAAGGCGCTGCACAACGCGGCGCCTTTCTGACGGAAGCGCAGGTCGGCGGCTGGATGCGTCAACTCTGCGATATTGTTCAATATCTGCACAGCCAGCGGCTCCCCATCATCTTCCGCGATCTCAAGCCACAAAATGTGATGCTGACGCCGCAAAACAAGATCATGCTGATTGACTTCGGCATCGCCAAATACTTCCTGAGTGAAGAAGAGCAAACCAACGTCGGCACACGCGGCTACGCGGCGCCTGAGCAGTATGAACATCGGGCTGATTCGCGCTCGGACATCTACTGCATAGGTGCGATGATGCACCATCTGCTGACCGGTGTGGACCCGCGCCAACAGGCGCCGTTCAGCTTCCAGACACGCCTGCCGCGCACGATCAATCCCACCATCTCGTCGGCGATGGAAGCGGTCATCATGCAGTGTGTCGAATATAACACAGACAGACGCTATCAAACGGCGCTGGAACTCAAAACGGCAATTGATATTGCGCTGGGGCGCGCGGTCTCGCCACGGGGAACGGGACAGGTCTTCGCGGGCTACGTCACCGCTTCGCGCAGCGCCCGACTGGAGGATGCGCAGCGCCGGGCGCCGATTGCCGAAACGACACGCGCCCACTGGATCTTCAGGGCGGAGGCGCCCATCAAATCAACGCCCACCATCTTCGATGGCGCGCTCTACTTTGGCAGCGACGACAACAGCATGCGCGCGCTCGATGCGCGCACCGGTCAGTTGATCTGGCAGGCGGCGACCGACGGCCCCATCTGTGATAAACCCGCCATCTGGCGTGACCGTGTGATCTTCGGCTCACACGACTTCAACGTCTATGCGCTCGACGCGCGCACAGGCGCCGAGGACTGGCGCTATCGCACCTGGCAGCAGGTCAACTCATCGCCAGTGGTCTACGACGATCATGTGTATATCGGCTCCAATGACGGCTACCTGCACGCCATCGAGCCGCAGACTGGGCGCATGATCTGGCGCGCCCAGACCTACAGTGAAGTCATCTCGACACCGGCGGCGGCAAAGGGAACGATCTACTTTGGCTCACGCGATGAACACATCTATGCGGTGGATGCGTTGACGGGCGAGAGCAGGTGGAAACACAGCGCTGATGGTGAGGTGAACTCGTCGCCGGTGGTGGTTGACGACTACCTCTACGTCGGCTCGTATGATCACGGCGTCTATTGCCTCGAGGCCAAGTCGGGCTGGCGCGCCTGGTGCGAACGCACCGGCGACCGCATCGCCTCTTCGCCGCTGATCGTCAACGACCGACTGTATATCGGCTCGGTGGATGGCGCGCTCTACTGCTTAAACCGGCGCACCGGCCAGCAAATCTGGCACTACACGATTGGGCGGCAGGTCAACTCGACGCCCGCCTACGCCAACGGCGCCATCTACTTCGGCGCCAACGACGGTGCGGTCTATTCGGTGGATACGCAAACAGGGTTTGTGCGCTGGCGTTTTGCCACGGATGACGCGGTCCTCGGCTCGCCGATCATCCATGACAACATCGTCTACATCGGCAGCACAGACGGCGTGTTGTATGCGCTCGAAGCCAACCCACCGACACTGCGAGGAGCCTGAGTGGTACGCCTTCTAGCCAATCCGCCGCGCTCCCCGCTATTCTATCGTATAGTGACGGAGAGTGACCGAAGCGTGACGGGTACAGCGAACACGGTGGATACCACCGGAACGACGGAACTGGAACGACTGAATAGCGTCGCTTGGAATCAGGCGTCATGCCTGGTACACCTGATAACGCGATCAAGACCGCATGCAGGGGGCGTTTGTGGACGAACACGATCAGCAGGGCGCTGAAGCCGGACAAGACGATCACCAAGACGATCAGCAACGCCAGGCGCAGAAGACACAGCCACTCACAGTCGAGGCGGAAGCCACGCCAGCAGTTATGCCATCTGCCATGCCAGCAGCCACACCCGCTGGCGCACGTGAGGAGGCTGCGGCGTTGCCAAGCGCCGACCCCAACGTCGCCGCACAGCCACCCCTGACGGATGCGATGGATACGGCGGAGGCAACCCCCACGACAACCATGCCCGCCGCCGAAGAGTTGGCGCCTGGTGCGCGCATCGGCGCCTGGCGCATTCTGGGTCCATTGACCAGCGATATGGCGCAGACGCTGGAAGGTACTGTCTTTGAGGCCGCCTGGGCGGGCGCTGGGAACGACATCACTGGAGCAAACGACGAATGGGATGCCCCAACAACTCCGCTGGGCGCTGAGGCCCACTATGCGGTGGTGGCGCGCACTGGCGAGATCTCTACCGACCTTGCGCATCTTGTGGCGAAGGGGCTTCAGCATCCGCGCCTGCTGGCGCCGCGTGCGCTCGTCTCCACCGAGGCGCATACCTATCTGGTGGTCGAGTTGGCGCCGACAACACATCCCGCTCCGGACGAACAGGGTGAGCATCAGGATGCGGCCCAACCGGCGCGGCTGGTGAGCCGGGGCGCGCAACTGGCGCCGACCGAGGCGTTGCGCGCCTGCGCGGGGCTGGCGCACGCGCTCAGTTATCTGCACCGCAATGGGGTCGCGCATCTACACGTCTCACCCGACACCATTCTTGTCGCAGATGGCCGCGCCTATCTTGCCGGTATCGAACGGGCGACGGTGGTTAGCTGGGATACCTCTGAAACAGCGCCGCTCTTTGCGCGCGACGCTAACTTTCTTGCGCGCACGCTGGGCGCCATGACGGAGCCGCACATGGATGCCGGGCAGGCGGGCGAGTCGTCGAGTGAGTCACTGGCCGCGCGCGCCGCGCATGAGATCGTCGCGCAGGGGGAGGCTGGCAGCTTCACCTCGGTAGATGAGGTCGCCGCCGCCTGTGGCATTGTCATCCAGACGCACGATCAAGCGCTGGGAGGAGCCGCTACGCCGCCCCTGCATCTGCGCATCAGCGTTGGCACGGCAAGCGATGTGGGGCGCGTGCGCTCAGAAAATCAGGATGCGTTCGGCGTCAGTTTCTTCCAGGTGCATGACGACTGTGGCAGCCCATCACCGCTGGGCGTCTTCCTCGTCGCCGACGGCATGGGCGGTGAGGCGCATGGCGAGATCGCCAGCCGCATCGCCGCGCGCACGGTAATTGTTGAGATGGCGCGGCATTTCACCTTGCCCACGCTGATCTGGCCGGTGCTGGCATTGTTGGGTGAACCTGATGCTGGTGAGAACGGCGCGAACGGCGGCGCCCACAATGGCGATGCGACGAGCGACGAGACGAGTGGCGGGCTGCCCTCGGTGGTAGGCGCAACGCTGGCGCAGGCACTGGCCGATGCCGCGAACGAAGCGAACCGCCAGACGCGCCTCTTCGCGCAGCACATTGGCGCCACCACTGGCTCTACACTCACGGCGCTCGCCGTCTCGGGCGCGCATGCCGCGCTGGCGCATATCGGCGATAGCCGCGCCTACCTCCTGCGTGAGGGACGCTTCCTGCAACTGACGGAGGATCATTCGCTGCTGGCGCGGCTCGAAGCGATTGACCATCCGCTCTTGAGCGATCCCAATTTCATCATGCCGCGTAGCGTACTCTATCGCTCGCTCGGTCAGGAAGAGGACGCCGCGCCTGATATGTTTGAGTTCACCCTCAATGCTCATGATCGATTGCTGATTTGTAGCGATGGGCTGTGGGACGAGTTGAGCGATGCGACGCTGGAGGTCGAACTGGCAGCCGCGACAACACCACTCGCCTGCGCCGAGCGGCTGGTTGCGCTTGCCAACGCAGCAGGCGGGAACGATAATAGCACGGTGGTCGCGCTCTTTGTCGCCGATCCAGCGCAGACCGACGCCGCAGACGCAACCAACAGCGCCGCGACGACCGCTGATGGCGCCGCTAACACGACTGGCGCCGTGGGTGTTGGCGACACCGCACAATAGCACTACGCAGGGATTCGTCGCCTGCGTGTTTCTCTATCAAACGTCTCTATGCGTATGCCGAACGATTGGCGTGATACGCCAGTGATGGACTGTTGCGACTGCTGTGACACTGCCAGGGGAAGCGCTGGGACGTTCATGCCTCGGCGCCGACTGCTCGTAATGGCTGCTGTCGGCTGCTCTCGTATGTTGTAGTTTGCTGGTGGGGGGATGGCTACGATGCGGCAGGATTTTTATGCTGTTCTCGGCGTGGATATGCTTGCTTCCGCCGAGGAGATTCGTCAGGCATATCGGGCGCGGGCGCGCGAATATCACCCTGATGCCCGACCGAACAATCCGCAGGACCCTGCCGCCGCCGAGCAGTTCAAACTCATCACTGAGGCCTACCGCGTGCTGGGAACACCCAATCAGCGGGTGGCGTATGATCGGGCGCTCACCCTGATGCAATCATCCGCCAGCCGCTATGCTACCCATCCACCGCTGCCCAGAGCGACAACGCCCGAATTGCAGGTGAGCGATGATACACCCCGACGCTACGATCAGTTCCATCACTTTGCGAGCGCGCACGATCCATTGGGCGCAGGAGCCTCAGAGGGACCGCCGGAGCGCGCTAATCCACGCCCACCACGCGCCACCCTGCCGACACCGGGCCTCGGTCCGGCGCTGACGCTGACGGTGACACCGGGGACGCCCGCCATTGCGCCCTCCAGCACTCCCACGCGCTTTTATGCGCTCACAGAGATCGCGGCGCCGCATGAGGCCGCGCTGCTTGAGCCATTGCCGCTCGACCTGGCGCTGGTGATTGACCGCTCAAACTCGATGCGTGGCCACAAGCTCTTCGAGGCGAAGAAGATCGTGGTGAAGATGCTCGACCAGTTGCGCCCTGATGATCTGCTCACGGTTATCTTCTTCGATGACCGCGCCGAAACACTGGCCGATGGCGAGACAACCGACGGACGGGCTGGCATCGAGATGGCACTGAACCGGATGGTGGTGCAGGGCAGCACTCGGCTTGCCGTCGGCCTCGGAGCCGCGCTCGATTGCCTTTCTCGCCGTCAGAGCCGCGCGCGGGTGAGCAGCCTGCTGATGATCACCGACGGATTGACCTACGGCGACGAGCCACGCTGCTATGAATTGGCGGCCAGTGCGCGACAGCGGGGCATCTCGATTACGACATTGGGCATCGGGCTGGAATGGAACCGTAAGCTGCTGGATCGCCTTGCCGCCGTCGGTGGGGGGAGCAGCAACTTTGTGGCGCAACCCAGAGACGCCGCGCAGGTGTGCGACGAGGCGATCACGCGACTGCGCGCCACGCTTGCCTCGGATATACGCCTCACGTTCACGCCAGCGCCGGGGGTGAAGATCGCTCGGGCGCTGCGTGTGGCGCCGGAGATCGCCGAGAGCTTCAATGCGTTCAATGCGCGACAGGAATCGTCATCGTCTCCACTGGCGCGCACGCCATCTGGCGAACTCGCTGGCGCGCAGGCGTTTGGCGGGCAGCCGACAGCAGCCGCTGACGCGCTGGTCGGTGCGGTCGAGCCGGTGACGGTGGAGCTCGGCTCGCTGGCCGGACGCGCGGACGCCGAAAGCGTAGTGGTTCTGTGGGAATTGCTGCTCGATCCGCTGGCGTATGTGCCGCACGAGAGCGGTCATCAGCTTGGCGAGGTGACGGCGCACTACTGGGCGGCGCGTCAGCATGGCGCCCAGTGGGAACGGCTGCATGAGCGCCTGTGCCTGCCAGTGACGCATGACGGGCGCCCGCTGGCGGTTGCGACGGATGTGCGGCTGGCGCTGGAACTGATCACGGCATATCAGCTTCAGACGGGAGCCGATGGGCTGGCGGCGACGGGACGCCCGCGTGAGGCGGCGCGGCGACTGGCTACTTCGGCCTTGCGTCTGCGTTCCGCCGGAGCAGAGCAACTCGCCGATCAAGCGGACCACGCGGCGCAAGAGGTGGCGACCGCCTCTGAGGCTGGGCGCACGGCGGCCTTAAGCGTCAAATACAGCACCAAGAACCTGAGCCTCTTCCACAAGCTGCGCCGTCAACTACGTGAGCGCGTGGGCGTGACACCGTAGCGCCATCAGGACGATGAGCCACTAGTGAGAAGTTGGTAGCGCATAGTGCGGTGTGAGAGGAGCAGCTATGACGGCCCGGATTGATTTGGTCACCATCATCGTTGAGGACATCCAGATGATGAAACAGTTCTATCAGAATGCGCTCGGA
>JBDTAI010000493.1:0-2678 GCA_039924685.1 Ktedonobacterales bacterium | reverse complement strand
GTGAGTCGCCATCCCAGACACAGGCAGAGGCGCCAATAGAGAGGGTCAAAGGCGGCGATCCTGTACCATCGCATGCTGCATCGGCGTCCACAGGCGCCGGCATAGCGGCGCGGCGCACCATCAGGCGGCGCTGGCTTGTCTGCGGTGGCATCGCACTGCTGCTGGCGCTCTACGTCACACTCTGGGCGGTCAGCGCCTTCGATAACACCAACCCTACCGACCTCGACGTGTTCTTTGTGCCGGATGTGCGGATCGCGCTGGCAGGACATCCGCTGCTGATCTATTCCTTCCGTGTCGAGGATTACCCCATCGCCAACGGCCCGATCAGCTTTCTCCCATTGACACTGGCGGCGTGGCTGGCGGCGCGCTTGGGCTGGCTGGGCGACCCCCACCTGCGGCGCATGGTGATCTTCATCGTCTGTTCGCCCTTCCCGCTGCTGGTTGGCTACGAGACGTTGCGTGTGACGGATCGCCTGCTCGCGCGCCCATTACGTGGCGTCTGGCGGCTGCTGGCGTATGGCGCCATTGCGCTCGCGCCGGAACTCTGGCACAGCGCCCTCTACTATGGGCATATCGAGCAGCCACTTCTGGTCTGGCTGATGCTGGTGGGGATACGTCTGTTGATCGAGCGCAAGCCGCTCTGGGCAGGCACGCTGCTGGGGCTGGCGCTGCTCACCCGCACGGCTGCCGTGCTGCCATTGTTGGCGCTGCTGCTGGTGTTGGCGCGCTGGCGGCGCTGGAATATGCTGTTGCGGCTGCTGGCAGGGCTGGCAGGAACAGTGGCGCTGGTGATGGCGCCATTCCTCTTCGTGGATGAGCGTGACGTGATCTACTCGCTGGTGACATTCCGCAGTTCGCTACCAGTCGGCGGCGGCAATCTATGGGGTGTCCTCAACTGGCCGGGGCTGATCGGTTTCGCCACGCGTTATGACAGCACGGTGACGATTGGCGCCGCATTGCTGTTGACGGTATGCGTACTGGTCATGCGGCGTGACCTGGATGTAGATAGCGCCGATCTCTATGGCTTGCTGGCGCTTACGATGCTCTGCTTCCCGTTATTCATCAAGATGCTCTGGCCCTACTATTATCTGGAGACCTATCTCTTCGTCGCGGTCTGGGCGCTGGCGCGACCGCTCCCTTACAGGCGGCGTGGGGAATCGGCGCCACCTGTCATGTGGGTGAGATGGACATGGTGGGCGCTAGGCTGGCTCTGGCCGGCGGCCGTGCTGGTGGCGGCTCAGGTGGCCGAATATGGCCTATCCTCGAACGACTTTCTCGGCTGGATAGGCCCGTGGAGCCTGATCAATACGCTGCTGCTGCTGGGAACTATGCTTACACTGCTGGCAATGTTGCTCTGGGGCAAGCCGCTGCGCCGCTGGATGGAGGAACTTGCCACAAGCCGTGTTGCGGGCGCTGTGGGAACTGGTGATGAAGTTGTCGGTGATGGTGGCGTGTCACGGGGTATACTGATGATAGACGCTTCATCGGCGTCTGAGTGATGAGATGGGCACGGCGCCTGCGGAGACGCGATCCGCAACAACAGGCGCCTTCCCATCCAAAGCTGCGCGCAAGATAGCAAGACAAGATAGCACGATACGATAGATTCAGGCGGAACATGCGATTACCCGACGACACGACACCGCTCTCCTATATGCTCGACGAGGAGAATGGGCGCCTGCTGATTGACTGGACAGATGGGCATACGAGCGTCCATTCCTATGCGGCGCTGCGGCGCAGCTGCCCTTGCGCATGGTGCGCGGGTGAGGGCGGCCACAAGGGGACGGTTGACGCGACGACCCAGTTCACCGACGAGCAGACGACACTCTATGAGTTGCAGATGATCGGGCGCTACGGCCTCACGCCGGTCTGGGGCGACGGCCACCACACCGGCATTTATACCTATGAACGGCTGCGTGCAACGTGTGACTGCGACGAGTGCCGGACCACGCGTGGCAGGGCAGGGTGATCCGGCAGTGGCAGGTGAGGTAGTCAGGTAAGGTAGTCAGGTGAGATCGTAGCCTGAAGGCCACAGGTAATCCGCAGATAGCAGGCGGATGCTAGATTACCCGATCAAATTGTCAAATAGCATAATGACCGCAGTTCGTTCCCAGCCCGCGCAGGCGGGCTTCGTGGCGCGATCAGCGCCTAGAGGCGCGGGTTTACCCGCTGGCCGAAACGCCACCCGACTCGCACGTTCACCCGCAAACAAAAAGGAGCAAACATTCTATGGCTGAGACGATTGACGTGACAACCGGCGATACCACTGGGGCAACGGCAACGCAACCGACGTGGCTGGCGCGTATCCATGTGATGCTGAAGCAGGCGGTGCTGGACCCACAGGGCGAGGCGGTGCTGCATGGGCTGCATCAGTTGGGCTACAACGCCGTCTCGCAGGTGCGTGTTGGCAAATACCTTGAAGTGACGCTGGCCGCCGCCAATCAGGCCGAGGCCGAGGCCGCCGTCCGCCAGATGTGCGACCGCCTCTTGGCAAATCCGGTGATCGAGCGGTATGATTACGAGGTGAGCGCTCCCCCTTCGCAGGCTTAAGCATGGGGTGGGCCGCTCTCGGCTTTTCAAAGCCGGAGCGCGGACGGCAGAGGGATTGAAGTTCCTGATGTCGTTCACCAAACAAGCAAAACACACAATTGATTGAGTTGACCTTCGGGGCAGGGTGAAAT
>JBDTAI010000492.1:0-4136 GCA_039924685.1 Ktedonobacterales bacterium | reverse complement strand
GAACGGCAGCACCGGTCGTATGGCCTGGCGGGCGGCTAAAGCCGCGCCTGGAGTTGCTCACGCAACGCAATGGCCGTCTGCATGGCGTGCGGATCGAAACAACAGGGTGAATGGCAACCAATGCGGTGTTTGCAACGGATGCGCAGGCGTTCACCGGATGCCTCTACAAACATATACGTTACTGGCGCAGGGTGAGGCGGAAGCTGCGTATCTCGAATGGGCGCAACTCGCAGGTAAAGCCGTCGGCATCCCAGTGTGGCGTGTCGTGTGAGGCGACGGGCGAGGCGAGCCAGTCGGCATACGTCGGGCTGGCATGCGGACCATCTGCGACGAGTGAGCGTTCCAGCAGATCACACTCGGCGACGGCTGCCAGCGGGAAAGGCGACTGTACACGCACCCGGCAGCGCCCACCGTGCGCCTCATAGAGCCGCAGGATCAGATCGTCACCCTCGGCGGCGCGTTTCACCGTCTCGATCACCGCCTGCGCCGGTTCCGCTACGAAGAACGTTGGCAGTTGTATGTTCGCTGTGTGCGCCTCTGCCAGCGGCACAAGCACTGCGGGATGGTTGAGCACATAGCCAGCGGCCACCACGCCGCCTGCGCGCCAGTCGCCCACATGTGGATAGAGGCTGTAGATCAAGCGTTGCTCACCCTGGTCGGCGTTGGGATCGGGATAGGTCGGTGATCGCAGCAGCGAGAGACGCAGTGTGCTGTCGTGGATGTCGTAGCCATAGCGCCCGTCGTTGAGCAGCGCCACACCGTAGTTCGCTTCGGAGAGGTCAACCCAGCGATGGGCGCTGGTCTCGAAGCGCGCCTGATCCCAACTGGTGTTGCGGTGCGTCGGACGCTCGATGGAACCATATTGTATCTCCGAGCGCGCCGAGGTCACGCGCAGGTCCAGCGGGAAGGCTGCTTTGAGTAGCAGGTGATGCTCATGCCAATCTATGCTTGTGGCGAAGTCTATGCGCGGGATGCTGCGGTAGAGCGAAATATCCTGCTCGATGACGCTCGACTGGAAGTGGCGGCGTACTCGTAGAGTTGCCCGTAGCGGCCCCGTCTCGACCAACTCAGTCGCGCCATCGCCCAGATCATAGGGCTTGAGCGTATACCAGTCCTCGATGTCCCAGGCATCGAAGTTCTGCGGGCGATCCTCGAAGGCGGTGAGGCGATTGCCAACCTGCCCGCGTGGCGCCAGTTCGCGCCCGCCGCCAGCGACACGCTTATCCACGCAGGATATTATCTCGCCGCGTTGGTTGAAGGCGATACGGAAATAGTCGTTTTCCAGCAGGTAGCCATCTATTGATTGCTCACCATGCGCTGCTGTCTCGTTAGTAGGCCCCTTAGTGCGCGCCTTAGTGCGCGCCCTAGTAGGCTCCCTGGTAGATAGCAGGCTGAAGCTGCGCGCTGGCACGTCAGCAGCTTCTATCAATAACGCCCGTTCACCGCCGAGTGTGATCTCTTGCCTGGGGAGGGATATATGCTCCGCATCGCTAGATGGAAGCGTCAGCAGAGCCGATTGTGGGAAAGGCGAAGGATTGTAGGCGGCCAGAGCCCTTACAGGATCAGAGGTGGGTTCAGGAGGAGACCCGACAATGGCGCGCAGGTCGCGGGCGATGGCGGTGTCGAGCGTCTCGGCGAGTTGCTCCATCGCGGCGCGGGCGTCGGCATAGACGGGGCCAATCGAGGAGCCGGGCAGGATGTCGTGGAACTCGTGCAGCAGCAGGGACCGCCAGGCGTCATCCAGCGCCGGGCGCGAATCGGGTGTCTGCTGAGGAGCCAGCGCATAGCGCCAGGCGTCGAGCGTCTCCGCCAGCAGCAGCCGCGCCTCGTTGTGGCGGTGTGCGCGTTTGAGCCAGCCCTGAGTGGTGTAGACGCCGCGATGGTATTCAAGATAGAGTTCGCCGTCCCAGGCGGGCAGGTCAGGTTGATTGCTCACACGCGCATGCAGTCGCTTGAAGTAGGCGTCGGCCCGTCCCAGGCGCACCTCCGGCAGTCCTGGCAATTCCTGAAGCGCCTGTACCTGCTCCAGGTGCTGGCGCGTCGGTCCCGCGCCACCATCGCCATTGCCAAAGGCCAGCAGCAACTCGCCGTTGTGCGCCTTGTCCTTATAGCGTTCCCATGTCTTGATTACCGAGGCGATGTCCAGTTTGCCGTTATAGGTATCGGTATCAAAAACGGGATTGAAGGGTATCCAGGGGGTAGTGATGAAGTGCGCCAGCCGTTCGCTACCATCCAGCCCGCGCCAGAAAAAGGTGTCATGCGGGATGCGGTTGGTGTCGCTCCAGCTCATCTTGGTGGTCATGAATGTGCGCAGCCCGGCGCGTAGCATGATCTGTGGCACTGCTGCGCTGTAGCCGAAGCAGTCTGGTAGCCAGAGGGTGTCATAGGCGCCATACTGTGGGCCAAACTCCTCTTGCAGGAAGCGTTGGCCGTAGAGAATCTGCCGCACCAGCGCCTCGCCGGAGACCAGATTGGTGTCGGTTTCGAGCCAGAGCGCGCCAGCCACCTCGAAACGGCCCTCACGCACGCGCTGGCGTACGTGTGCATAGAGGTCGGGATAGTCGTCTTTGAGCCAGGCGAAGACCTGCGGCGTGGTGTGCAAAAACACGTAGTCTGGGTAGGCGTCCATCAGGGCAGTGGCGACGCTGAAGGTGCGCGCCGTTTTCTCGCGGGTGTGGTGTGTCTGCCAGAGCCAGGCAACATCGAGGTGGCCGTGACCGACGGCGGTGATGCGGGGACGTTCCTGCGGGGTATAGTCTGCGCGCAACTCTGCCAGCCGTTTGCGCAACACGCCCAGCGATGATGTGATTGTGACGCAGAATGAAGGATCGCCGGCGTCACCTACATGGCGCATATCCACGGCATCGTATGCCGCATCGAGCGCGGCGGCCAGCGCATATGTCAGAGGATCGCTTTCGGGCAGGGCGTCTACAAGATCAACGCCCAGATCGAGCAGATGATAGAAGGCTTCGGCGTCGCGGTCGAGCAGGGCGATCTCGGCCACGTCAATGCGGTGCTCAACCGGCTCCATTCCACTCCAAAAGCGCGCATGGAAGGTGAGTACACCAGCGCGCAGATCGTCGGGTCGCAAAAGCGTATCTTCGTGGTGACGGTTGACGCCTTGTTGCAGCCGTCCGTTGACGTAGAGCAGCCCCTCCGGCCAGCCAAAGGTATCGCGGTCGCGCCCCAGAATCAGGCGTAACACGGGAACATAGCGCGAACCATCCTGGCGCTGCGCCTGCTCAGATCGTTCGCTCCATGCCTGTGGAATCTGTGCTCTGGCGTTGAACCAGGCGTTGATGTCCTGTCCGCCCCAGCGGTCGCCAATGCGCACTGGACGCCAGCCAGGATCGTCGGACACAGGAAGTGGGAACTCCTCTGGGGCGATAGGCATGCCGAGTGGCAGGATGCGCAGATTGGCGAGTGGCTGACGTTCGCGATAGATTGCGGGGCGGATATCGAGCAGCGCGCGACGCAGACGGCGGGTGGATGGCCGCATGAGGGCAGCGTCCCTTCTAACTGATGGGGTTAGGTCGTTCTGCGGCCAGTATACGCCTTGTATGCGTGTCGTGCCAGACACAGTAGGGCTAGTCAGTTGGAGTAGCGCGATGAATGCCGCATTGAGTGCTACACTGAGTGTTGCGCTGTGGCGTGAAGGACGAAAGCGAGGGACGGCAGCCGCTTATGGCTCACCGTCCCTTGGAGAACGCTCATGTCGCAAGCGGCTACAGGGCTAGCGCGCCTTGAAGGCAGGCTTGCGCTTCTCGTTATAGGCCGCGATGCCTTCCTTCGCATCCTCGCTCTGGAAGCAGAGTTGCTGAAGCTCCCGTTCGAGCGCCAGTGCCTCTGAGAAGGCGATCTCGGAGCCGGATTGCACCGCACGCTTCAAGCGTCCGACCGTTCGCGAGGCTTTGTTAGGTGGGCAGAAGTTGTGAGCGTATTCCATCACCTGCTCCCAGTAGCCGTCAGCTTCATAAATGTAGTTGATGAGGTCGAGGTCAAGCGCCTCCTCGAAGTCCATCAGGCGCGCCTCAGCCATGAGTTCAATGGCCTTGTTCTTGGGAAGCGCGCGCGCCATGCGCTGGGTGCCACCAGTGCCAGGTAGCACACCCAGATTCATCTCCGGCAGGCCGATT
>JBDTAI010000491.1:0-12486 GCA_039924685.1 Ktedonobacterales bacterium | reverse complement strand
TGCGTTCGGCGGCGTCGCCCTCACCATAGGGGTTGCGCGCCGGGCGTGGCGGCGTGGGACGATGGAAGGCATCCAGCAGCGCCTGGGGATCGCTGCCCACCAGCGTATTCCAGCCCACCTCCACGGTCTCGGTCCACTCGGTGGTGTCGCGCAGTGTCACGCAAGGAACGCGCAAGAGGAACGCCTCTTTCTGCACGCCGCCGGAATCCGTGACGATGCGATGGGCATAGCGTTGAAGCGCCAGCATATCGAGATAGCCGACCGGCGCGACCTGCCGCACGTTGGCGCCAAAGCTCACACCATACGAATCGAGCAGCTTGCGGGTGCGTGGGTGAACCGGGAAGATTACCGGCATGTCGAGCGCGCTCAACCCCTGCGCCAGCCGCGCCATCACCTGCGGATCGTCGGTATTGGCGGCGCGGTGGATGGTCGCCAGCGTATAGGCGCCTGATGTAATGCCCAAGCCCGGCAGCAGCGTCTCGGCGCGGGCAGCGAGTTGCGGCTCGGCCTGACGCAGTACGTCATACATCACGTCGCCCACCACCTCCACGCCGCGAGTGATCCCCTCGGCACGCAGATGATCGCAGGCGGCCTGCGTAGGGCAGAAGAGCCGCGCCGAGACATGATCCGTCACCACACGATTGATCTCTTCGGGCATTCGGCGGTCGAAGCTACGCAGTCCGGCCTCGACATGCGCCACGGGAATATGCAATTTGACGGCGGCCAGTGCGCCCGCCAGCGTCGAGTTGGTGTCGCCAAAAACGATCACGCCGTCGGGCTGAACGGATTGCAGTGTCGCTTCGAGCGTAGTGAGCATCTGACCGGTCTGTGCGCCATGCTGGCCGGAGCCAATCTCCAGGTTGTAGTCCGGCTGGGGAATGCCAAGCTCACTGAAGAAGGTTCCCGACAGCCGTTCGTCATAGTGCTGGCCGGTGTGGACGATCACCTCGTCATGTCCTGCCTCGCGCACTGCGCGACTGACCGGCGCCAGCTTGATGAACTGCGGACGGGCGCCCACAATCGAGACGAATTTCATCCCGCGCCCCCCTGCTGTCGTGAGGCCACCAGTGTCGTATCGGCAGGGGCGTCATCTGGCGCGTCCTCATCCACCTGCTGCCCGTCGCCGATGCGCAGATAGCGCATGCCATGGGCCTCCACCTGCCCTTGCGCAAGCGCGCCGCGCCCATCGAGCACCACGCGGCAGGCCGTGAATGGGCTGAGGTCAATAGTCTTGTAGGCGCTGTGGGCCGCCTGCACGACGATGGCGCGCACCTGACCCACCTTGCTCGCTGGCAGCGGCGTGTAGCCCATTGCGCTCAACTCGTCGGCGCTATAGAGTGGATCATCGGTGTAGGCCAGCGCGCCGGCATCGCGCAAAGCCGCTTGCAGCAGTCGCGCCGAGGTGAAGGCTGTCTCGCGCACATCGCCGCGATACGCCACGCCCAGCAGCAGCACCGTCTGCCCTGCCAGCGCGCCGATCTCAGCCGCGATACGCTGCGTCGCATACTCGGCCATGCCATCGTTGATGCGCCGCGCCTGACGCGGGATCGTGATGGTCGGCTCACCCGCCTGGTCGCCACTGATCAGGAAGTAGGGATAGACGGGGATGCAGTGACCACCGACACCGACGCCCGGCTGATGGATATGCGAATAGGGCTGGGTGTTGGCGGCGCCAATCGCCGTCAGCGCGTCCAGTCCGTGGGCGTCGGCGAAGCGCGCATACTCGTTGGCAAGCGCGATATTGACATCCCGATAGGTCGTCTCGATCAGCTTGACGAACTCTGCGTCATCGGTGGACTTCATCTCGATAATTGGCGCATCCAGCACCGAGGAGTAGAAGGCGACCCCCGCCGCAAGGCTGGCCGCATTCAGGCCGCCGACCACTTTCGGATAGGTCGCCAGATCGCGGAAGATCACCCCCGACGACACACGCTCCGGGCTATACGCCAGATGGAAATCAACGCCCGCGCGCAGCCCCGACGCCGCTTCGAGCGTCTGGCGCAAGAGGCCACTGGTCGTGCCGACGGGCAGCGTCGTCTCGTAGCTCACCAGCGCGCCTGCATGCAAACCCTGGCCGATGGCGCGGGTCGCCGCCAGCATCCAGGTGAGGTCCACCTGATGCGCGTCGTCCACCAGCACGGGGACGATCACCACGATCACCGACGCCGCGCGGGTCGCCGCTGTGGTATCGGTGGTCGCGCGCAACAGCCCCTCGCGCACCAGATGCGCCACATCGTCCGCCATGCCCGGCTCTTCGTGAACGTGCGAGCGTCCGGCGTTGACCGTCTCGACCACAGCGGGATTGGTGTCGCAGCCGATCACCTGCCAGCCGTGCCGGGCATACTGCACGGCGAGTGGCAGCCCGATCTTGCCAAGCCCCACCACGGCAACGGTCTTTTCATGCGCTGTGCTGGATGTGTTCATCGCGCCGCCACCTGTGAGACTGTGACGCCTGCGACGACCTTTCCTGTCTGTGCGGCATCGAGAATCTGGTAGGCGACGCGCAGCACCGCCAGCCCGTCTTTGCCGGTGACGGTCGGCTCCGTATCCTCAGTGATGGCGCGCAACACGTCCTCGTATTCCAGGCGTAGCGGCTCGGCCTTGCGCACTTTGAGGCGTGTCATCGTTCCTTCGCTCACCCCCGTCAGCGAGCCAATCATCTCCCAGTCGGTCGGCGCATAGTCGTTCTCATAAAAGTAGAGGTCCTGTGTCAGATAGTTGACGATGTAGAGGCCGCGCTCACCTGTGACGGAAAGTTCGCGCACTTTGGTCGGCGTCAGCCAGTTGACATCGAGCATGCCGATGGCGCCGCCAGCGAAGCGCACCAGCCCCAGCAGCAAATCTTCATGTGTGCGATGCACAAGCTGCTGGGTCTCGGCATAGACATGTTCGACCTCTGCGCCGGTCAGATAGAGCATCGCGTCGAGGTCATGCGTGGCAAGATCAAGGATCACGCCCACGTCGCGGATGCGTGGCGGATAGGGGCCGAGGCGGCGCGCATGCAGGTGAAATACCTTGCCAAGCTGGTTGGCGCGCAACTGCTGTTTGAGCGCCTGCACCGCAGGATTGAATCGTTCCACATGGCCGACCGCCAGCTTCACGCCGTTGGCCTCGGCAAGCGCCACCATTGTCTCGGCCTCGGCGAGCGTGCTGGCAATGGGCTTCTCTACCAGCGTGTGGCAGCCTGCGTTCAGGGTGAAGGATGCGATCTCGCAGTGCATCTGCGTTGGCGCGACGATCACCACCAGATCGGGCCGCGTCTGCTCGATCATCACGCGGTAGTCCTCGAAGCCTGTCACATGGAAGCGGTTGACGACGCGCGCCAGATTGGGCGCATAGTTCTCCGCCACGCCAACAAGCTGTATGCGGTCCTCGTCGAACTCGCTCAACACGCGGATGTGGTTGGTCCCCATCGAGCCTGCGCCGATCACGGCGACTCGTAACGGCGACGCCGCTGCGGGCAAGTGCAGCGACTGGGAGGATTGGGACGACTGGGACGGCTGGGACGACTGGGACGGCTGGGACGAGTCGGGTGTTACTGGCATAGGGCGATCACCTCCTGCGCCACACGGTCAAGGTCATCCTGCGTCAACGCCGGATGGACGGGCAGCGAGATCACTTGCTGCGCCGCCGCCTCCGAGACCGGCAGCGACGTATCGAAGCCCTGCTCCACATAATACGGCTGCTTGTGGATCGGGCAGGGATAGTGAACGCCTGTGCCAACGCCGCGCGCGTTGAGTTGCGCAATCCACTGGTCGCGGTCGCCACGCGCCCGGATAGTGTACTGGTGGTAGACGTGGCGATGGCCAGGACGCACTACTGGCGTCTGCACGTGGTCTTTCAGCCGCTTGGTAAGGTAGGCAGCGTTCTGGATGCGGCGCTCGTTGAAGTCGGCGAGTTTCTTGACCTGCACCACGCCCAGCGCGCCCTGGATGTCGTTCATGCGCAGGTTGTAGCCCAGCGCCACATGCACATACCGCTGGCTCTGGCCGTGACTGCGCCAGAGCCGCACGCGCTCGGCGATCTGCGGGTCGTTGGTGGTCACGATGCCACCCTCGCCGGTGGTCATGTTCTTGGTGGGATAGAATGAGAAACAGCCTGTGCCGAAACCGCCGACGGGCGTGCCGTCTACCAGAGCCAGATGCGCCTGGCAGGCGTCTTCGATCAGCGTCAGTCCGTGCGCCTGGGCCAATGGAACCAACTGCCGCATGTCGGCGGGATTGCCGTAGAGGTGAACCGGCATGATCGCCTTGGTGCGTGGCGTGATGGCACGCTCCACCAGCGCCGGATCGAGGTTGTAGGTGTCGGCCTCGATGTCCACAAACACCGGCTTGGCGCCGACCAGCAGAATCGTGTTGCCGGTAGCGGCGAAGCTGAAGGGCGAGGTGATCACCTCGTCGCCCGGCCCGACGCCGTGCGCCAGCAACGCCAGATGTAGCGCCGCCGTCCCCGACGAGACCGCCACCGCCTCCTTCACCTGACAGAGATCGGCGAAGGCGCGCTCGAAGGCGGCCACCTGGGCGCCCTGCGCCATCAGCCCCGACTTGAGCACGCCCAGCACGGCCTCATATTCATCTGCGCCAAGCAACGGCTGCGCAATAGGAATCATCTGTCTCTCCCCTGGAATGTTGAATGCAGATCGGCCAGCGGCTCAAGCCGCGCCTCTGGGCCGGATCGGCCACAAAGGCCGCCTGCGCGGGCTGGAGATATTCACGTATGGTCATGTGCGGGCGCCGATACAGCCTGCGAGGTATCTGTCTGCTGGCGCTGGCGACAGACAGCGCACTGCGGAACCTCATCTGCGGCAAGCTCCGTCAGCCCATCCATACGCCGCCCGCAGCGACAGACGTAGCCATGCAACCGCGCCGGATTGCCATAGACAAGGCCGTAGTCCGGCACATCGCGGGTGACGACCGATCCAGCGCCCACCATCGCAAATGTGCCGATCGTGACATTGGGCAGGATGATCGATCCCGCGCCAATCGAGGCGGCGGCGCGTACCCGTGTGGGGCCGACCTCCCAGTCGTCCTGGCTCTTCAGTTCGCCATCGGGTGTCACGGCGCGTGGGACCATATCGTTGCAGAAGCAGACGTGTGGCCCGACAAAGACGCCATCTTCCAGCGTGACGCCATGATAGATCGAGCTATTATTCTGGATTTTGACCCGCGCGCCGATGCTTACATCAAAGTCAACGTAGACGTTTTTGCTGATGATGCTGTCGGGGCCAATGCGAGTCCGCTCTCGGATCTGCGCCTGGTTCCACACCCGCACGCCCTCGCCAAGCATCGCTTCGGCGGAGACATCGGCGGTGGGATGAACAAAAGTACGCGCCACGAGGAGGAACTCCTTGTTCTGCTGGTATCGTCTGGTAGCGTTCTGCTGGTACGCTCGCCCGACTAGCGTAACATACCTGTTCGATCAGTCAAGAGATAAGTAGTACCGATAGGACATCTCTCACAATGCGCTAGCGATGCGCCGGGCAATGGATGATACTATGGGTGGCTATGGCGCCGAACGTCACACCCTACCTGTGTGGTATTGCGACAGTCGTTGAGTCACGTGCAACGTTTTAGAGTAACGTGGAGCCGATGGAACTGATGAAACCAATGGAACTAATGATGGTTTCGGCAGCCGTGCAGCGCCTATTCCTGGGCCAGGCAGTACACGCTGTCTGTGACGCCTGACGGCAAGGGGAGTGTTGTTTATGACCGCGCGCTATTATCGCGACCTGATCCTGCGCCTCTGGTGGGTGATCATGCTCTGCACGCTCTTCTTTGGCTCTGGCGCCTACATAGGCAGCATTCTGTTCTTTCCCGTCTATCAATCATCTGCGCTGGTGCAGGTGGTGGTCCGTGCCCCCAGCACCACCGCCAACACAGTGCTGGCGACGGATCGTATCGTTCGCACCGAGAGCCAGCTCGCCACAGGCGTCAGCCTGCTCACCCAGATCGCCTCGCAGTACCCGGGCTTGACGGAGGCGAAACTGAGATCCGAGCTATCCGTAACAGCGCTGGCAAATACACAACTGATTCAGATCACCGTACAGGATGCTAGTTCTACCCGTGGCGCCACGCTGGCGAACGCCATCGCCAGCGTGCTGGTCGCACAACAGCAGGTAGTAGTGAAGTCCGTGAATGAGTCGTCACAACAACCGCTGCGCCAGGAGATCACCTCGCTCAAACAGCAGCTTGTGCAGGCCAAACAGCAACTGGCGGCGCTGGGAACACCACCAAAAGATGCGAGCCAGGCTACCACACTGCAAAACCAGATCACGTCGCTCCAGCAGCAGCTCAACCTGGATGAGGTGTCACTTTCGCGTCTGGTGGTGAATGAGGCGTCCAACTCGTTCATCCTGGAAATTGCACAGCACGCACAACCAAGCGCCACACCGATCACTTCGCGCATTGTCGAGGGAACGGCGGCGGGCGCCGCGAGCGGCGCCTTGCTGGGCTTTCTGCTGATGCTGATGTTCGACCGGCTGGCGTGGCGGGTGCGCACACCCGAAGAAGCTGGTGGCTTGCTCGGCGTGACGGTGTTGGGTGAACTCAGACGCACAACGACAGCAATGACGAAGTCAGACGCCGACGCTACCGAGGAGTCTTCCTACGTGGGGTTGAGCGAGACGGCGCGTTCGCTGGCGCGCTCACTTGATTTCATGGGCATTGATGCGCCGCTCCGTACCATCGCCATTGTCAGCCCGGAACGCACCAGCGCCTCACGCGCACTGGCCTCGGGACTGGCGTTGTATCTGGCCTCATCCGCGCGGCGCACACTGCTGATTGATGCGCATCTGGTCGGCGGACATCAGGGACAGCAGTTTGGCGTTCCTGGCAGCCCAGGATTGAGCAACGCCGCGCTGGATGCACGCTCGCGCCCCGATGAGGCGATCTCGCTGTTGCGCTATGCTCACCAGCCCGAACGTATGCATGCGCCGATGTTGCTGGTCGTGCCCAGCGGCGCCCCGCCACCCAATCCTGAGCGGGTGTTGACATCCAGCGCAATGAAGCGTATCTTTGCCTCGCTGGCCGAAAGCGGCGCAGATGTGGTGGTGGTGGATATGCCACCGCTACGCGGGCGCACCGGAACCGCAGCAATGCTGCGACAGGTGGATGGCGTTCTGCTGGTGGTGGACCTGCGGCAAACGCGCAAAGACCATCTGATACAGGCGAAACGACAGTTGGGCGAGTTGGGTGTAAAGATGGTAGGCTGTGTCGTCGCCAGTGCGGCAGCGCATGAGGCGCCTTCCAGGCGGACGACTGGAACCGCGACCGGCGCCACGACGGGTGGGGCCACAACGCCGCCCCACTCATCGCCCACACCGGCAGATGTGGCGCCTGCGCCTGCTTTGCCCGAGCGCTACACCGAAGCGCCCAACGTGGCGCGATAGCAGAGCATGAGACGCGAAGACGCGGTGAGCATGTGCAACATATGCACGACCCTGCAATGCCCGCAAGGCCAGGGAAGACGACGTAGGGCGCTTGCCGATGAGAGCGTTTGTGAGATTGTGAGATCATGGGGATCATGAGGATAGAAGCGAGGCGCACGACATGACCAACGAGAGGCCCTGGCAGCCGGATCGCCAGTCCGGCGGGGACTACGGCGCCGAGCCAACCACGCCCTGGACGGCGCCAAACGCGCCGTATCAGCCATCCCAGCCGCCGCAGGCGCGCTATCCGCAATCCACTCAGCCGGCGCCGCGCGACGCCTGGGGAACTGGCGCAAGTCGTTCACCACAGGATTACCAAGCGAGCGGCCCCCAGGTGGGCGATCAGCGCGCAGGCTGGGGTGGCGCCCTGACCAACGCTGGTTATGACGATCCGTATTTCGACGCGCCAACGTTGCGCACGCCAGCCGTGCCCACGGTCCCCAACGCCCAAGATATGCCAGCGCTGCGCCGCAGAGGCGCCCAAACGGCGACCATCACCGAACGCACCAGCGGCGGGAACACACCTCGTCCCGGTGGCGGCGCTGGCCGGCGCCGCCCAAAGGCCCGGCGGGCGATCCTGCTGCTGGTGATTGTTGCGGTGCTTGCCGCCTGTATCATTCCCTCGACAGTTTTTGCCGTGAATGGCTATTCGCTTTATCAGCAGGATAAACAGCTTGCCAGTTCGGGTGAGTCGCATCTGCGGCAAGGTATCGTGTTGCTGCGCGAGGTGGCGGGGGGGCAAATCACGCCGCAACTTACCGCGCAGGCCAAGCAGCAATTCTCGCTGGCGCACGACAACTTCGTCCAGCTCAACGGCAACCTCGCGCAGACACCCGGCATTGTCAACGCTCTGCCAACGTATAGCAACGAAGTGCAAAGCGCCCGCAAACTCGCGCCCATCGCCATCGAGGGCGCGCAGATGGGTGTGCTGGGCGGTGACGCGCTCAATATCCTGATTACGCGCCTGAGCAATCCTTTTGCCGCCAACTCCAGTGGCCTCACCGCCGCCGACCTCACCATCATCAGCGCCGATATTGCGCAAATGAAAACGCTCTTCGCCTCGGTGTCGGCGCAGATCAATGCGCTTCAACCGGGCGATCTGCAACTCGATCCGCGTCTTGGCCCGATGCTGGCGCAGTTCAAAGCCAGCCTACCAGCCTTGCAGCAGGGATTGACGGATGCGCAGACGATGGTGGCGCTGGCGCCTGCGCTGCTGGGCGTGGGGCAGCCTGCCAACTATCTTGTCGAAATGCTTGATTCGACCGAGCTGCGTCCGGGTGGCGGCTTCATCGGCAACTATGGCACGCTCACCCTCTCGGCTGGCCGACTCGCCGATTTGCACATCACCGATGTGGACCTGCTGGATCGCCCTTTCGAGTTTGCGGGTGGCTTCATTCCGTTCCCCCGGCAGTATCAGTGGTTCCCGCTGGTCAGCAACTGGAGCCTGCGCGACTCCAATCTTGACGCCGATTTCCCGACCACCGCCCGATATGGCGAGCAGAACTACCATCTCGAAGGTGGCACGACAGCTGTGCAAGGGGTGATCGCAATCACCCCCTATATGATCCAGAAGGCCCTGGCGATCACCGGCCCGATCTACGTGCCGGAGTTTGGTGAGACCATCACGGCAAGCAACCTGATTGACCGCATCCATTTTCACCAACTGGGGCTGGGCCACGGTTCGAGCTATATTCCTGATCCGAGCAGCCTCACGTCGCAGCGCAAAAAATTCACGGCGTATCTCTTCAAGCACTTCCTTGCTCGCGTGAAGGTCATCGCCAACGCGAAGCGCAGCGAGTTCGTCCACTTGCTGGTCTCGTCGCTACAAACGAAAGACGTGCAGGTGTACTTCAACGCCAGCGGGGCCGAGGCTGTGCTGGCGCGCTACCATGCCGCCTCGACGATTGACGCGCCCCCCACCGGCGACAGTCTGCTAGTGGTGGACGCTAACATCATCGCCAACAAGGCGAATGACTTCATCCACTATACGATGCAGGATAACGTCACGCTTGACGCGCAGGGCAACGCAACGCACCATGCGACACTCACCTATCGGTGGCCAGTCTCTGCTGAGAGTTCCGCCAACAACTATGGCAGCACCACGTATTACAAAGACTACGTGCGTGTCTATGCCCCACCGCAGGCGACACTGCAAGCGCAGAACGGCTGGGAGGCGCAAGGGGCAAGTACAGCGTTTGGGCGCAAAGCCTTCGCCGGTATCCTGCGGCTGGATTATGGCGCGACCGCCAGCATTACGCTGACGTGGACCACGCCGCACGCCGTCGTCAAGAGCGGCGCTACCTGGCAGTATCAGTTGTTGTTCCAGAAGCAGGCGGGAAACACCTGGAACGCCACAACACAGATCACGCTGCCGTCGTGCGCCAGTAACGTGGGGCAGATCACCAAACTCAAGAGCGGCGCCAACCACACCTACAGCGCGCAGGGCTATCTCTATACGGATACTACCTATGCGCTCTCATACACCTGTTAACCCATTTCCTGCTCTAGAGAGGCAGCCGAGTATGTCGCTGGATAGGCGTAGTGTCGCCGGGAAGCATGTGCTGGTGACGGGTGGCGCCGGGTTTATCGGCAGCCATCTGGTAGACCTGCTGATCACCGAAGGTGTGAGCGATCTCACCGTCGTTGACAACTTCTTCCTCGGCAAAGAGGAGAATCTGGGCGCTGCGCAACGCACATGGCCTGGGCTGCGTGTATTGCGGCTCGACGCCTCAGATGAGCAGGCGCTGGCGGCGGCGTTTGATGCGCTGCCACCAGTGAACGTTGTCTTTGATCTGGCGGTCATTCCATTGCCCACCTCGCTGGAACAGCCAAAGTGGTGTTTCGACACCAACGTGCGGATCACCTCGACGCTCTGCGAGATGTTGCGCAATGGCCGTTTCGAGACGCTGGTGCATTTCTCGTCGTCGGAGGCGTATGGCTCGGCGCGTTACGTTCCCATGAGCGAGGAGCATCCGCTCGATCCGCTCACGCCCTACGCCGCCAGCAAAGCGGGTAGCGATCACCTCGTCCGCACCTATGCCGCCACCTTCGGCGTAGACGCGTTGGTGGTGCGCCCATTCAACAACTATGGGCCTCGCCAGAACGACAGGCAGTATGCGGGCATCATTCCAACACTGCTGCGCAATGCGCTCGAAGGTCGCACGTCGGTGATCTTTGGCGATGGTGAGCAGACCCGCGACTACATCTACGCCACCGACACGGCGCGGGCGGCGCTGGCGCTCTATGCGCAGCCAGCGGCGCGCGGCAAGGTGATCAACATCGGCTCTGGGCAAGAGATCAGCATGCTCGCCCTGATCGCCAGCCTCGAACAGGCGTTGGGCCGTCCGATTCCCTATGAACACCGTGAGCCGCGCCCCGGCGATGTGCGTCGCCACTGCGCCGACGTCACACTGCTCAAGACACTGATTGACTTCCAGCCCCAGGTGACACTGGCGGAAGGTCTTGCGCCGACGGTAGCCTTCTACTGCGAACGCGCACAACACGCCCGGTAAGATGCTCGGTCGGGAAGGGACTGGATCACGGCTATGCGGCTCGTCGTCACCGGCGCCAACGGATTTCTGGGGCGCAATGCGCTGCTCACGCTGCCACGCGACTGGCAGATCGTGGCGCTGCACCGTCCGCAGGATGCGGCGTTGCCTGCGTTTCTGGCGCGCCATCGGCTCGATCACATCACGCCGGTTTCCTGCGATTTGACGGATGCTGCGCAGGTGGCCACAGCAGCGCAGCACGCGGCGCATGGGCTGGGAAGCGACCCGTGGGACGCCTGCCTCTATCTCGCCAGCAACACCGACATCCCGCGCTCCATCGCGCACCCGGCGTTCGACCTGACGACCAACACCATCGGCCTGATCAACACGCTGGAGAACTGGCAGTTCGACCATCTGGTGTACCTCTCCTCCGGCGCCGTCTATATCGGCCTGAACGGCATTGTGGGCGTGGAGACACCAGTGACGCCGACACTGCCCTATGCCATCGCCAAGTTGGCCTCTGAGCAGTATGTGCGGGCGTTTGCGCGCCATCGCGGCAATCCGCGCCGGGCGACGATTGTGCGCTTCTTTGGCGCCTTTGGTCCCTATGAGCCGTCGCGCAAGCTGTACACAAAACTGGCGCGTCAGTTCGCCTTCGCACGCAATCCTGCCTTCACCATCACAGGCGACGGCGACAACTATATTGACGCGATGTATGTAGACGACGCCGTCCAGGCGTTACGGCTTGTCCTCGATGCGCCACCAGAGCAGCCGGGGGTGTCGGAGTCAGCGGAGTCGGTGCGGCTGGTGAACCTGGGGATGGGCGCGCGAGAGACGGTCAACGAGATCGCGCGGCGCGCGGCGTGTGTCTTCGACATTGTGCCGCAGATCACACACACTGGCGCCTCGCCGGAGTATATTACCTTTGCGATTGATCCAGCGCATTTCGCCGCGCAGTATGGTTTCGCGCCCAGCGTGACCCTTGAAGATGGTTTCCAGCGTCTTGCCGCGCATCTCAGGCAGGAGGACGACTATGGAGCAGGCTGATCGCGTGAACCAGGTCAATACACAGGTGCAGCGGCGTCTGAGCGGTCTGGGTTGGCGCTCATACACTAACATACGTTACGCAGTGGTCATCGCACTGGCAGCACTGGCCGCCGGCCTGGCGCTGACCGCGTTGGGTGGCTTCGTCAGCGTCTCGGCAATGCTGGCGATTCCAGCATTGCTGGCGCTGATCCTCTTGCTCTATCTGCGCGGCTATTTGCTGCTGACGGGCGTCACAGTGGTCGCCGCCATCTTCCTCGACTTCTATCAAATCATTGGCCGCCCGCTGCATGAGCCAGTGGTGGCGCTGGGGTTGGCGCTGCTCGTCGTAGGATTCCTCTTCTTCACGCAAACTGAGGAGACGCCCTGGGTCGCGCTGCGCCATCTGCGCTTCTGGGCGCTCTTTCTCATCGTGGCGGCGCTGGCCATTCCGCGCGGTGGCTCGCTCTCGCAGACAGTCTCCTACTACGTCACGATCCTTGCCGCCTCACTGGTGATGTATGTGCTGGGAACACAGATTACCCGCAG
>JBDTAI010000490.1:0-8284 GCA_039924685.1 Ktedonobacterales bacterium | reverse complement strand
CGATCCTCGTCACTGGCTGGCGCGGCGCCCGCAATCCCTACCGTCTGAACGGATAGTCTTTTCGCAGCCTCGAAGGCCGATGCATAGTAACAATTGCAGACTGAAGTCCGCACAGCAGGGCATCTGCTCTATCGCTTAGAATGCGAGTGAAACAGGGGGAGACACGCATGACATCGCTGAAAGCATCAAATCCATCACGTGATAATGACACAGCGGCAACCTACACGGCGTATCGAGCCTGGGAGGCGACAAGTATGGAGACCAACAACGAGCAACATGGCGTTGTCAGCAGTGGCCCTGGCATTGACCAGGAGACCGCGATGGACGAACTGCGCGAACGCTACGCGCATGGGGGACTACCGATTGATGAGTTCCGCCGCCTGATCGGCGCGCTGATGGTGACGACTGATCCGAAGGAGTGCCAGGCGATCCTCGACGAGCTGCCGCCCGACCCAACCTTCCGCCGCAGCCTCACGGTCGCCTCCAGTCGCTCAGTCAGCGCCGTCCGTCGCACCAGCGCCGGACGCTCGATCACGGCGTTTTTCGGTGAAGTGGACCGCAGCCGCGCCTTGTGGGAGTTGGGGCCAGAGACCGACGTGACGGCAATGTTTGGCGAGGTACGTCTCGATGTGCGGATGGCGCGCATGGCCGAGGGCGAGAGTGTGCTGCGGCTGCATGCGCTCTTTGGCGAGATCAGCGTGATCGTGCCGGAAGGCATGGAGGTAATCATCGAGGGCAGCGCCCGTTTCGGTGAGGTCTCGGTTCCTGGCCACCATGTCGCAGGTATCCTCACAGGCGATAGCTTCGAGCTTGGCCCCACCAACGCACCGGCTGAGCGCCACGCCAACCGCACACTGCGCATCGAGGCGACCGCCACCTTTGGCGAGGTCAAGATTCGCGCCAGGTAGAGCGACTGCCAGGCGCAGTACAACCTGGCATACCAACGTGATGTGAGCGTCCACCGGATGTCCACATCACGCGAATGAAGCCACCTGCGCTATTGCTGCGGATACTGCGGATTCGATGGAGGAGGAACCGTCGGATAGCTCGGCTGCCCCAGTGGCGGGCTTTGTGGGAAGTGGTACATGCTTTGCAACGCTATGGCGTACAATAGCACTGAGTGGCGCGCGCACCGACAGCCAAGACATCAACCAGCACGCGCCGCAGGAGATGTGCGCCGTGAATACCTGGAAAGAATTGAAACACTCGCTGGGATTGCGCATTCCTATCCCACTGCTGCTGCTCTGGCGTGGCGTCTGTCTGCGCTGCCCACGCTGCGGCAAGGGCAAACTGTTTCGCCACTGGTATACCCTGACGATGGAGCATCGGTGCTCAAACTGCGGCTGGGTCTTCGAGCGCGAAGAAGGCTACTGGACAGGCGCAATGGCCATCAATCTGATCGTCACTGAGTTGCTGATAGCGGCCGGCGCCATACCACTTGCGATTATGCAGGCGCCGATACTGCCCTTGCTGCTGATCGGAATACCTGCCACCATTCTGTTCCCGATCCTCTTCTACCGCTATTCCAAGAGCCTGTGGATGACGGTAGACTTCATCATCCATCCTACCAGTTTGTTGTAGGAACTACACTCAGCAGCGCCAGCGCGGCGAAAATCAGTAGCGTGGCGCCCGACAGCAGATTCACCCAGCGCAGCGCTCGCAGCGAGAAGCGTTTGCGTAATGCGCCGACGACACTGCTCAATATGAGCCACCACACCGCCGAGCCACAGAAGACACCCACCACTGTCAGTCCCGACGCCAGTGGATCGGCATGCGCGCCAACCAGCCCCACGCCCGCAAAGATCGCCACGAACGAGAGGATTGTGGCGGGATTGGTCAGCGTCAGTCCCAGCGTGGAGGCATAGGCGCCCGGTGCGCCACCTGTCAATTGCGACGCCTCGGTGTCAGTGGTGAGGGCAGTGGGAGCAGGATGCGCCAGCGCCATTCGCACGCCAAGATACGCCAGGAATACCGCGCCAACGAGGCGAATCCATAGACTGAGGCCAAGCAACAGCGATGACACTGCCGTCAGCCCGAAGGCGGCGACCGCGCCATACAGCATGTCTGCGGTGGCGGCTCCCATACCGGATACCAGGCCGATCCGCCGCCCAAAAGCCAGTGTGCGCCGGATGCACAGTACACCAATCGGTCCGACTGGCGCGGCAATCGCCCACCCCAGCGCCACTCCACGCAAGAACAACCAGCCATACGAACTGATGGCTGCTGGCGAGTTGACAAGCGTAAACGCTGGCACGGCCATAACAGGCAAAGCAAACACCGAGGCTCCCTTTCACGCGCTGGAGCGCGTATCTACAGGCTTTGGGAGCGCCCTGAAGAATCCTCGAATGGTCGGACGGCGGCAAGTCATGTGCGCAACAAGAACGCCCACCGGACCCTTCACGGTCTGGCGGGCGCATCTCCCTCAAACACAGCGGCTACATCGGCGACACAATAATCACAAGCGTGGGACGCAGCGCAGGGGAGCGACATACCAGACACATAGCTGGCTGTTGCTGGCACTGGGTGGTATGGGCGCAGGATGTAAGGGTGATACGCTCACCAGGCAATATGCTACGCAATATGCTACCCTCCTCATCGCTCCGTGTCGCGCGCTCCACTGCTGGCAGTGTAGTATAGCGCCAGCCAGATCGTCAAATGCTACTATCTGAGGCAGACCCAACTACCCCTGGTCTGGGGAATCTATTTCAACAACCAGGCACACTACCAGCAGGTTCGAGAGGGAAACAACAGGTATGGAGATTCGAGAGCGCGTCGTCCTCATCACAGGCGCATCGGCTGGCATCGGGCTGGCTACCGCAAAGCGGTTCGCCGCCGAGGGCGCGCAGATCGCGCTTGCCGCCCGCTCAAAAGCGGCGCTCGAACAGCTTGCCGATGCGCTACGCGCACAGGGAACACCGGCGCTGGCCATCCCAACCGATATGCGTGAGCCGGAGCAGGTTCATGCCGCCATCGCAGCGGCGGCGAAACACTTTGGTCGGCTGGACATCCTGATCAACAACGCGGGGCAGGCGGCGGCTGGCACGGTGGCCGACCTCAGCCTCGATGACTTCCGTCAGATTGTTGACCTCAATGTATTCGGCCCGCTGGTGGCCATGCAGGCAGCTGTTCCAGTCATGCGCCAGCAGGGCGGCGGCCTGATCATCAACGTCAGTTCGATGGTGTCGCGCATGCGGATACCTGGCCTCGGCGCCTACGCTGCAACGAAGGCCGCACTGAATATGCTCTCCGACACAGCGCGCGGCGAACTGGCGAACGATTCCATTCGTGTCATCACAGTGTATCCGCGCATGACCGCGACCGACTTTGGACGCAACTCACTTGGCAACCGCACGATGCGGAGCCAGCAGCGCGCGCCCAGTGGAGGCGACCGGAATATTCAGGTGGATAGCCCAGAGTTAGTAGCCGAACGTATCCTCGACGCCGCAATTCAAGAACCTGACGAACAGTTCATGGATGCCTGAGCGATTGGGCAAAAGATGATCAGCCCAGCATGACCGCCAATCTTCCGACGGCGGACCGCACACCAAACAGCACGTCAGCAGCGGCGGCAAGTGCAGGCCGCGTATACTCGTAGGTGGCGAGCGCCGCATGCGCCTCGGTGAAGCTCACTGCGTCGTAGGGATCGCAGGCGAACAGGCCAATCACTGGTCGTCCCGACTGCCCCGCGATGCGCGCAGCATGATGCAGCGCCTCCGCCTGGGGGGCATCCAGGTGGGCGTTGAGCGTCACCAGCAGCACGGCATCCGCCGCTGCAATCTCCTGCTCGATGGACCCTGCCTGCTCCTCCCCCATCTCACGCGCCAGGAGAACGCCAACGACATTGGGGTGATGACGCTGCAATGCTTCGACCAGCGCCTCATGCTGATAGGGCGTATCTGAGGCTTGCATCAGCAGTTCCGACGGGCAGGCCAGCGCCAGCAGCCGTTGCCTGGGAGCCAGTCGCAGCGGCAGCAACCGATCCTCGTCGCGCAATAGCGTCGTCGTGCGGGCATAGGCGTCGGCGCTCAGTTGCCGATGAGCCGCACTGCCCACCACCGCCAGCGCTGCATCCAATGATTGATCAGGCTTGTCGGCGCGATCCAGCAGGCGCCGTTTGAGGCGGAGAATGCGAGCCACACTCGCCCGCAGTTCCACAGGATCAAGCGCGCCCTGCCGCGCCGCCTCGAGCGCCGCCTCAATCCCTGCCACCTGCCGATCAACGCGGTGTGAGATCAGGATGAGGTCTACGCCCGCCTGCATTGCCAGCACTGCCCCACGCGCCACCCCAATGGTTGCGGCAATGGCGTCCATCTCCAGACAATCCGAGATAATCACGCCCTGGAAGCCCAGTTCATCGCGTAAGAGTCCCTGCGCGATGCGCCGCGAGAGCGTGGCGGGCAGGATCGGCGTCTCTGGTGTGATCTGCGGCAGGGCAATATGCGCCAGCATCACCACCTCGACTCCGGCGGCGATTCCGCTCTTGAAGGGAAGCAGTTCCACAGCGCGCAGCCGCTCCAGCGTGAAGGGCAGCGTCGGCAGCGCCAGATGCGAGTCGGTAGCGGTGTCGCCGTGGCCAGGGAAGTGTTTGATCGTCGCGCCAACGCCTGCCGCCTGATAGCCCCGCACAGCAGCAGCCACCAGTCGCGCCACCGTCTCTGGATCGGAGCCGAACGAGCGCACGCCGATCACCGGATTAGCGGGATTAGTGTTGACATCGGCATCAGGCGCAAGATTCAGCGGCACACCCAATGCCCGCAGTTCGGCGCCGCTGGCCTGCGCCACCGCCTCTACCAGCGACTCGTCACCGCTCGCGCCAAGCGCCATAGCGCCGGGGAAGATCGTCGCATCCGGCCCCAACCGTCGCACCACGCCATTCTCCTGATCGGTGGTGATCAGCAGCGGCGCTCGCGCCCTAGCCTCCCTGGCGATGGCCTGCAACTGGCTCGTGAGGACATAGAGCTGGCGGGCGTTGCGGATATTGCGCGAGAAGAAGATGATCCCCCCAACAGGATAGCGACGTATCAGGTCAATGATACCCTCGCTCGGCTGTGCTCCATCGAAGCCAATGACAAACCGCTGCGCGATCAGTTCTTCGAGCGTCCAGTCATCAAGATTGTCGTTCGTCGTCATATCCACCGTCGCGCTGTGAGGAATCACCGATTGCGGCATATCTCGCTCCTGTGCAGTTTTCCAGACTCGAAAGGAGGATGTACAAGGCTATAGGACTCGCGGGCATGAAGGCCCGACGCGCGGCGCGGTTTACGGAAAAAGGCCTTGATGTTCTGTGACAGCGTGATCAGGTACTGATCCTGGCGCCCTACCAGGATCAGCCGTGGCCTTCAGGCTACGAGCTACCAGGCACGATCCGTGACCCGTTTGGGGGTGTGCCAAACACTATCAAGGCCAACGCGGGCGACAATGACGATGGAGTGATGGCGGCGCGGGCGGCGCTGTGGGCCGGATCATGGACCAGCGCCAGCGAAGCGATGCGTATGTGGCGGCGTATACGGCGCAGAACGCCCAGACGCAACAGCGGATCGCCCAGCAGCAGCCCACCGCCCAGCGGCGCAGAATCAGTGGCGATAGCGCGGTTACTGACGCTTCCCCAGCGAGCCGCGCGCGGCCATCGGCAGCACGCACCACGGCCTGCAAAGCCTGCCGCCCGATGTCGTAGCCGCTGCCCTCATCGCCGAGCAGATGCCCCCAGCCGCCTGCCCGCGCAAAACGGCCCTGCGCATTGCGACCAAGCGCAATCGAGCCGGTGCCTGCCACCAGCGCCACTCCTGCGCCGTCTGGCAGCGCCGCTAATGGCAACTCGGCATCGTTGGTAAGATGCACAGAATCCGCCAGCGCACGCAGATGTGGCAAGAGCAGATCGTGATCCGCCGGGCCATCGAGTCCCGCGATGCCGAGCCAGCCTGCGACACATGGCGCCTGATCGGGCGCCACCACGCCAGCCTGAGCCAGCGCGCCAGCAACCGCCATGCGGATATGCGCAACTGCGCGCGCGACACCCACCGCCTGATGGTTGGCGCTACCCGCCACGGCGCGGCCACGCTCGGCGCCCGTCGCATCCACCACCACCGCCAGCGTCTTCGTGCCACCACCATCCAGACCCAGATAGAGCGCGGGTTGCCACGTTGTATTAGCTATCATGTCTACTTCTCACCCAGAGCGGCGCGCAGCACGCCATCATGCGCCTCCAGCCGCTCTCTCGCCTGCTCAGGCGTCACGCCGCTGCGGGCGACCAGAATCGCTGTCTTTGCCTCGCCGTCACACTGCGTCAACAGCGCCTCAGCCTGGACGCGATCCACACCAGCCGCACGACGCACGATCTCGGTGGCCCGCACACGCAACTTGGCATTCGTTGCGCGCACATCCACCATCAGATTGCCCTAGGTCTTGCCCAGCAGGATCATCGTCCCAGTACTGAGCATATTGACCACCATCTTCTGCGCCGTCCCCGCTTTGAGGCGTGTCGAGCCAGCAATAACCTCCGGCCCGACGACCGGGGCAATCGGGATGTCTACCAGCGTGGCAAGGGGATTATCAGCCGTGCAGGCTAGTCCGATGGCGAATGCGCCTGCCCGTTTCGCCGCTGCGACAGCGCCCAGCGCATAGGGTGTGCGCCCGCTTGCAGTAATGCCAACAACAGTATCATTCGGCCCAACGGTGAGTTGCGATATGTCGTCGGCGCCCGCTTCGGCGCTGTCTTCCAAGTCTTCAGCGGCCTGTGTGAGCGCAAACGAGCCACCCGCGATACAGCCAAGCACGCAATCCGGCGCGATGTTGAAGGTCGGTGGACACTCAGAGGCGTCGAGCGCGCCCAGCCGACCCGACGTGCCAGCGCCACTATAGATCAGTCGCCCACCGCGCCGCATACGGTCGGCAATCACCTCAATTGCTGCCGCAATCTCGGGCGCCTGCGTGGCGACAGCGGCGGCCACCTGCGCATCCTCCGCGTTCATGACACGCACGATCTCCAGTGCGCTCATCGTATCAATCGCCACGCTCGCCGGATTCACCTGCTCGGTGGCCAGCGCGCTGATTGCGCCCGCATCTATTGCGCCCGCATCTATTGCGCCCGCGTCTATTGGGGAATGGGGAGCATCATCCGACATGCGCGTTTCCTTTGGTGCGTGACCTATCCCTGGGCCACTTCCCGTCGCGGGAAGGGGAACCCAAAAACTCTGCCTCCCTGCTTCTGGACCCTCTCCCGTCGCAGGGGAGAGGGTGGGAGAGAGATCCTCTACGATGAGAACAGCTGGTCGCGGCGCAAGTGGGTGTAGAAGACGTACTTGGAGCCGCAGTAAACCGAGGTGGCATACTCGATGGGCTGGTTGCGGTCGGTATATGTCGTGCGGCGGGTGTAAAGCACGGCGCTGCCCACCGGCACGGCCAGTAACTCGGCCTCCTCGGTTCCAGCGAGACCTGCCTCAATCTCCTGTTCGGCCTCCATCAGCGGCACAGCATACTTCGTTTCGAGTAGCCGGTAGAGCGAGTTGTGCTCCACATCCTCATCGAGCAGCCGCTCGCACTGCTTGAAATACAACTGCGAACGCTCGATAGCCAGGGGTTCGCTATCGGCGAGACGCAGGCGCTCGATGCGGTAGATCGGCTCGCCAACCGCGATACGCAGGCGTTCAGCCGTGCCTTCGTCAGCCGGGATCATTTGGGCGGAAAGCAACTTCGTCCCCGGCTGGCCACCACGCGCGCTGATGTCTTCGGTGAAGCCGGTGAGACGCATCAGCTGTTGCGTGATCTTGTGGCGGGTGACGAAGGTGCCGCGCCCCTGTTCGCGGTAGAAGACGCCCTCGTTGACGAGATCGGTGATCGCCTGGCGTGCGGTCATGCGGCTGAGGCCGTAGGTCTCACTCAACTCGCGCTCAGAGGGGATCAGGTCGCCGGGCTTCCACTCGCCAGTCCGGATGCGTTCGCGCAGAATCTCTTTGAGTTGGTGGTAGCGCGGAACAGGGCTGTTGCGGTAAATTGCCGTCATCGAATCCGGCCCAGCCTTTCCTGAGACCTCTGCGGAGTGTCTCCACCACAAAGCCGCCTGCTTGGTTTTTGGAGCCGCTTGTGGTAACACTATGCAGAGATGGTATACTTGGTATATTGTATAGACCAGTAATGTCTACCCATTCTGACACAGCGCGGGGGCTATGTCAAGTGAGCCATGCAACGCGACAACCAACTCGCTACACCAACACGATACGCCAGCCGAGCCGGATGCGCCACTAACCCCTTACATCTGAGCGAAACACCGCAAGACTGATCGGAGCAA
>JBDTAI010000489.1:0-4919 GCA_039924685.1 Ktedonobacterales bacterium | reverse complement strand
CCTTCTGGGGCGTGCTGCTGATGGGTGGCCTGGCGGCGTTCCAGATTACCCTGCTGATTCGCCGCCGCAAGATGAGCAACCTGCGCAAGTTTGCCATGTGGGTGATGCTTGTGGCGATTGTGCTGGAGATCATGGGGGCCATCCAGGGCTTCCACAACGACATCTTCCAGACCGGCGTCAATGGCATGGAAGGTTCGCATGCGCTCTTTGTGACGGGCATCTGCTTCACAGTGGTGGGCATTGTCGCAACCCTGATCGGCGCCATTCAGGCGCGCAGCATTCCCTGGGTGCTGGTGATCGGCGTTGGTGTGCTGGTCGGCGCCGCTGTCGCCGTGGTCTTCTACGCCTACAGCTTCACCGCACCCTATCCTGAACTGGTAGTATTGGGTTTTGGGCTGACGATGGTGGGCGCGTTTGCCTATGTCGCCGCCGGTCCCGATGCGGAGGATGAGTACGCGCTGGCTGCCGGTGGGGCATATGCGAACGGCAATGGCAACGGCAATGGTAATGGCGCCTACATCAGCGCCCGCCAGTAATTCGCCGTAATTCGCTGGAGCGCCCCATAGTCCGTTGATGTGGAACAGGCGCCCAGTGTGATGCATGGCCTGCAAGGCCCGTGATCGGTCGACCGGTCGCGGGCCTTTGCTCTTTTCGCCACGCTCTTCGTCACACTCTTGCCACTGAAGGCTGTACCTGCTATCATCACCCTCACAGGTTCTGCGACATGAGAGGATGCGCCATGTCATCGCCGTCATCGCCGTCATCGCCAGCACAGCCGCCGGACGTTCCGGGTATACCAGGCGGCATACCCCCCACCGAACCAGCTTTGCAGCGCGGCGCCACTGCCGCGCTATTTCCAGCGGGGATCGGCGAACCATTGGAACAGGAACTGGATTTGGAGCCGCTGACCAGCCCGCCGCTGGATGTGGAGGCGGCGCTCAAGGGCGCACCGTTGCGCATCCTCTTCATCGCAGCGGAATCGGCTCCCTATGTGAAGACAGGCGGCCCTGCGGATGTGGTGGGCGCGCTGACGCGGGCGCTTCGGCGCATGGGGCATGATGTGCGGCTGGCCGTGCCGCGCTATCAAGCGATTGATCCCGAACGATGGGGGCTGCATATGGTGGCAGCCTCGCTGCCTGTGCCGATGAGCCAGCGCAACGAACTGGTGAACGTGATGGAGACGACCCAGCGCGACGGCGTGACGGTCTACTTCATTGACGCGCCACACTACTTCCAGCGTGAGAAACTCTATGGCTATAACGACGATGGTGAGCGATTCATTCTCTTCTGCCGCGCCACCCTCGAATTCCTGCGCAAGTCTGGCTGGGCGCCCGACATCCTCCACTGTCATGACTGGCATACCGGCATTGTTCCCAACTGGACCAAGACGATTTACCGCGACGACCCAACGCTGGCGCACACAGCCACCGTCTACACCATGCACAATCTGGCGTTCCAGGGCATCTTTGGCTACCGCATCCTCGAGGTGGCGGGGGTCGCCGAGGATGGCTTTCTCTATACCGACGTGCCAGAGCTGGCGAACGTGGTGGACCTGATGGGGCGTGGCGTCATGTTCGCGGATGTGATCAACACCGTCAGCCCGCGCTACGCCACCGAAATATTGACACCCACCTATGGTGAACGACTCGATCCATTGTTGCGATCACGCAAGGATCGCCTCTATGGCATCCTCAACGGCGTAGATACCGACGAATTCGATCCCGCCACCGACACGACACTGGCAGCCCGCTATGACGCGTTCTCCATCGAGCAGCGCCGCGCCAACAAATGCGCCTTGCAGGACTACGTCTCACTGCCAGCAGAGGAGTACACGCCACTGATCGGGGTCATTTCGCGCTTTACCGATCAGAAGGGCTTCGATCTGCTGGACAAGACGGTGCTGCCACTGATCGAGCAGGGTATACAGCTAGTCATCTCTGGCACTGGCGACCAGCACTATCACCAACTGTTTCAGCGGTTGGCGGCGCGCTATCCCCGACAGGTCTCGGTCAATTTGACGTTCAACGCCGAACTCAGCCGCAAAATCTGCGCTGGCTCGGATATGCTGCTGATGCCCTCACGCTTCGAGCCGTGCGGCCAGACACAGATGCTCGCCATGCGCTACGGCTGCATTCCCATCGTCCACAGCACCGGCGGCCTGGCCGACACCGTGCAGGAGTTCGACCCAATGACGAATACGGGCAATGGCTTCAGCTTTACCCGCTACGATGCCTTCCACCTCTTCGCCGCCGTGGTGCGCGCTCTGGAGGCGTATCGCTTCCCCGACGCCTGGCTCGATCTGATGCAGCGCGCCATGCTTGCAGACTATTCGTGGGACGCCTCAGCCGAACGCTATGTAGCGCTCTACCGCCGCGCACAGGAGCTACAGCGTATCGCCGCCAGTCGGACGGCAGGATAAAGCGGCCCGGCTGTATCTCAGCTCCCATCACTCAGTGTGCTACAATGAAATTGGGAACCACTCTATCGGGAAAGAGGCCGCTTGTGGCTATTTCCAATCAACGGACAGCACTACCAGCGGAAGAGCAGGAGCGCCGTCGTCAAACAATGTGTGACGCGCTTGTGCAGGTCCGTCTGGAAGGTCTGGAGCCTGACCCGGTATTTTTCGACTATGCAGAACGCTACAGCAAGGGTGAGATAACGCTTGCTGAGGCGCTAGCTGACTTCACACACCGTATCACAGGCTTCCAGCGTCTGAATCGACAGGCCATGAGCGAAGGGGGTGGGGTAAGCATCGCCATGAACCGCTCACGCCACCTTTCTCCCAGGATCCGTACTCGCCAACGAGTGATGCGCAGGCATCTGTACTAGGGCGAGAAGAACAGGGGCACCATCATGATTTCCAAGCAACTGGACCACCACATTGGCACGTTTCTTCGTGCGCTGACCTTAGAGGTCACGCATGCGCTCCGTCGCATGGTCCGCACCGGACTGCTCGCCTTCCTTGCCGTACTCGTCGTTGGCGGTGTCATCGTGACTCTGGTCATCCTGGATCTGGGCAAGACGCCGCTGCGGCCCTTGGCCGAACTCAGCTATGCAGTCCTGGTCGTCGCGGCATTGTCCACTGGCGCCGCCGCTGCGGCCTTGCATCTGAGTGTGGCGACCCTGCGCGGGATCGAGCGGGCAGCAACAAGTACCATGCACGAGATCGACCAGATCGAAGGGAATGCCGTGCGCTCGCTGATCGGGGTGGCCCCTCATGCTGCTGATGCGCCATCTGCGGTCGCGTCTGAGTCGTCTGAGTCGTCGCAGCAGTGATCGCGTGATTGAGCGCCCGTATAAATAACATGGGCAGGCGTCAAACGTCCGGGCGCGCCGTTGCGCCCGGTGAGGGGACATGGGGAACCAGAGCTTCAGATCATGCCTCTCATGCCTCGGCGTTGAGGGCATTGAATGCGCTGACGGCATGCACCGCATTGAGGGCGGCGCGCACAGCATAGACGCGTTCTATCAGCGCGCGCAGCATCATCGGCGTGATGGCCTGGTCGGCATCGGAGAGCGACTGGCTGGGATGCGGGTGCATCTCGACGATCAGCCCGTCGGCGCCTGCGGCAATCGCCGCCACACCCATCGGAACCACCAGATCGCTGCGGCCTGTGCCGTGGCTGGGGTCCACCAGCACTGGCAGATGCGTCAGTTCTTTGAGCAACGGCACACAGGCGAGGTCCAGCAGGTTGCGTGTCTGCGGATCGAAGCTGCGCACGCCGCGTTCGCACAGGATCACCTGGGTATTGCCCTCGACGAGGATATACTCCGCAGCCAGCAGCCATTCCTCGATGGTGGCCGCGAAGCCGCGCTTGAGCAGCACTGGGCGATTGGAGCGCCCGACGGCGCGCAACAACGGGAAGTTCTGCATGTTGCGGCTGCCGACCTGCAACACATCAGCATATTCGGCGACTCGACCGACCAACTCAGGCTCCATCACCTCAGTGACGATGGGCAAGTCTACTGCGCGCCCGGCCTCGGCCAGCAGCTTCAGGCCATCCAGCCCCAGCCCCTGAAAGCTATAGGGTGAGGTGCGTGGCTTGAACGCTCCGCCGCGTAGCAATCGCGCGCCCGCCGCCCGCGCCGCCCGCGCCGCTTCGTGAATCTGCGCCTCGTTCTCCACCGAGCAGGGGCCGGCGATGACGACAGGTGAAGGACCACCGATCTCGACGGCGCCTATACGCACGACGGTTGGATCGGGGTGGGTGGCGCGGCTCGCCAGCGGATACGGAACGGCGGACGCCACGCCAACAGTGCGCAGCTCCGTCAGACTCTCCACGCTCGTTGTATCTACCACTTGCTCCGTTCCGCCTGACCTATCTGCGCTATCTGCGCTATCTGCGCTATCTGCTCTGTCCACACCAGATGAACGTTCGTCGGCGCGTTCATCTGGTGTGGCGCCCTCGCGTACTGCTAAAACCATTGATGTCATCCCCTCTAGCCGTGAAGGTCTGGCCGGTCTCTCGGCGTGCATCCAGTCCGTCAGTTGCAGATTCTCTGCAATCCGTACGCCAGGATAGGCGCCACCCCCCATCCCCTAGATCATAATCCCTTGCGCCCATGATTGCTCATGATTGCTCATGATCACGCTGAATACATCCCTACCATGAACGCCCCTTGAAACGCCTTTTTGCACTGCTCTCGCAGCCCTCCCATATGATCTACGCGCCTGAGAGACTGATGGGTGTGTCAAACGCGGGTCGAACATGCGACACGTTTGTGGGCAACAAAAAAGCAGAGGAATTATCCTCTGCTTCGCCCTCCGACCCTGTTCGCCGCTGGTTGCATTTTTTTCTCGCAACACAAACGGCCCACCGTCAAGCCGGAGGGCAGCGCCACCAGTAATACTGGTTCGAGATGCAGTTGTCGTCGTTCGGCGTTGCGCCGGACAAGCGTAAGGTGGTATTCATGTTGCT
>JBDTAI010000488.1:0-5026 GCA_039924685.1 Ktedonobacterales bacterium | reverse complement strand
CTGAATGATGGCGTCTTGATCCATATGTCCCCCAACAGGTTCCTGTATGGTAATGACGTAGCCCCTGCCTCGGCTCTAACCTTACTACACTCCATGTCCACGCAAGGACGCCTCGACTCCGAATACGCTCCTACAAGCCAAAAGCATCCTCTACACCACCAGAATATCGTCGCGCTGACGCTGTTGCAGGATCAGCAGCGCCAGTTGATACATGGCGAAGAGTTCGATGCCAAAGGGCAGGTAGCCCAGGTAGCCCACCAGCGGCATCTGGAAGAGATGCGGCGCCGGTCCGCCGAAGAGATAGGGCGGGCGGTTGATGTAGGGGATGATGTAGAACCAGTAGGGGTTGGCGTGTGAGTTCCACATCTCCCAGAAGAAGCCGCAGATCAGCGTCGCCAGCGGCACGGTGACGATGAAGCGCCAGTCGCCCGCCAGCAGGTGGCCAAATGCTGACTTGCGCCCGAAGAGGTTGTTGATCGGGTCGAGCAAAAAAACCAGACAGAGCCAGATCAGCGGGAAGGCGTAGAGTGGGAAGTAGACCGTCGCCAGGATGCAACCGGCGCCCACAGCCACCAGTGTCACCACCGCCCAGAATGGCAGCCGACCGCCCATATCGCGTGGATTCAGTCGTGGACGCAGCGCCGCGAAGCCAGCGAGCAGTTCCACCAACTCCAGCACAGCAGGCAGCACAGTACTGTAGTCAATCGAGGTGATCAGCCCATATGCGAACGGCGTGTAGTGATGGTCGAGGTGATAGTTCCAGTTTTGCGCTGGTTGGTTGAGCGCCTCGAAGACCCACCAGAACGGGCTGGAGAGGACAAAGAGCAGCGCGAAGCGGCCCAGGCTGCGCTTGAGCGGCGATGTGCCGGTGCGCGCCACGTTCAGGCCGTCCAGCACAAGAATGAAGCCGAACCAGATCGGAAAGAACGTATAGGCCCAGGGGCCGACCTTCGCCCACGACGAATACCAGGAGGCCAGATTGAGCGCAAGTCCTGCATAGGCATACCAGGGCAGCGGCGCCACAAAGAAGCTTGTGCGCCTTGCCTGCCGCCGGCCTGCTCCCCGTCGTAGACCAGTCGGTATGGACTGTTGAGCGCCGCGACCTGTGGGGCGTGTTGCCACTGTCATGCTGGCGCCGTTGGTCGTTCGCGGTGTCAGTTGCTGTCGGATCACCCGTGGAGCTTTATGCTTCCTGGCTTGTTGTCCGCGTCGGCTGCGGCGTGGGGCATTGGCCAGCGTCATCTGGAAAGCCTTTTCTTGATCTCTTGGGCCGCCTCGTGCGCATCGAGCGCCAGATAGCAACCATGCACTAGTTCGATACGCGCCGGATCAGCGACGAACGCCGCTCCACCACAGTAGAATAGTGGCGCAGCAGATTCAAGCGCGCGCAGCCGGGCGCCAACCTCAGCAAGCGACTCCACCTGTTGCGGGAGCGTCGCCGAGAGCAGCAGGCAGGCGGGTTTGGTACTGTGTATGGTTGTCAGCAGGCTCTGTAGCTCGATATTCTGACCCAGGTACGCCACGCGCAGCCCCGCCCGCCGCAGGAACAACGCCAGCATCAGCGAACCAAGCTCATGCTGCTCGCCTGGCGCACAGCCTACCAGCGTGAGTGACCCAAACTCGCCGCCGGTCGCCGCAGTGCGATACAGGCTATCGAGTTGAGCGCGCACCAGCGCCGAGGCGAAGTGTTCGACGGTGACAGTGACATCGCCCGCCGCCCACAGTCGCCCGATCTCATGGAGCGCGGGGGCGAAGAACGCGAGACAGACATCCTCGATGGAGTGGACTGCCAGCGCCTGCGCAATCGTGTGGCTGGCGCCCTGCTCGTCGAGGTTGGCGAACTGGCGGAGCAGCGTGGCGATCATCTCGTCGAGCGAAAAGCGCATGAACGCTTCAGCCGTGAGATGTTGGTGCGATGGTTCCTGCGTAGAGTGGGCAGGCGTGGTTGGCATGGTCGGCATGGTCGGCATGGTCATGCGGGTGGTGCGCCGACGTGAGCGCGCGGGTTCCAGCGAGCGCAGCAGCGCGATGGCCTGGCTGATGGTAAGCCCGCTCTCGACCCGCTCACGCAGCCAGGTGACGGTGGCGATGTCGCGCTCGGAGTAGAGGCGGTAATCGTTCTCGCCACGCCGTGGCGCAAGGATGCCATAGCGCCGCTCCCAGGCGCGCAACGTCGGCGCGGGAATGTTGGTCTGGCGCACCACCGCTTTGGTATTGAACAGCGGCATGTCAGAGTAAGCGTCGAGCGATGGCGCCTGAACTCGTGGTTCTCTCACGACCATGCTCTTCCTCCACACGCAGAAATGGACCCGGTAGCGCGGCTGCCTCTGACCAGCACACATGCGCACATGCGCACATGGTGTGGAACGAGGCCCGCTCTTGTAAAAGTGTAGCATTGTGGCTCATCCTGTGTCCACTGGCTATGTCTACTGGGGCGCCCGCCTATGTCCTTGTCTGTGTCCTTGTCTGTGTCCTTGTCTCTGTCTCATCTGTGTCAGGCTTGTGGGCGCTGTCGGCCTTGCTGGCGTTTGACAACACCAGCATGTTCTGGATCGTACTGGTTGGCTCGTGGCCCGAAGGCCGCGGCCCATCCTGCAAGACACCAGGGTCAGTACCCAATCACAGTGTCAAAGAACATCGGGGCCGGAACAGGGACGTGGGACCAGGCCTGAAGGCTCTGCAAATGGGCAATAGATCCCCCCATCGTCGGCCGCATGTAACGGTTGGTGATGGGGGATGGATGAACGACAGGTGATTATCGCAATCAGGCGATCTTGATGTCAACTGTCGTCCGGTTTTGGTGCGCGTTCCAGGTGAAGGTGAGCAGCAGCGCGTTGACGCGGTTCATCAGCGCGGTGGTGGGTGGCGTCTGCGCGCCCGTCGGCCTGTGTTGGGCCGACAATGCGCGCGAGGCGGCGAGGTTGGAGTATTCGACCAATGCCGCGCTCCCCGGCGCCTGCTGAATCAACTGCTGGAAGGTGGCGCTCTGGCTGAGGCTGGCCGCGCCGTGTGTCACCTGAATCACCGCATCCAGCGCCTTTGCCGAGGAGGCGAAGATGAAGACGCCGTTGACAGTCGCCGCCACACCTGCCAGATAGGGCTGCGGCTTGGACTGTGGGGGCTTGGTAGTAGTGATCGGTTTGGTTTTGCCGTTCGCAGGCGCTGCAACAGGGGGAGCATAGACATAGCCAGTCGCATAGACTTCGGTGGCGGCGATGCCATCCACCGTCGTCGCTTTGAGCGTCCACTCGCTCTTCGCCGCGAACTGCTTGAAGAGCGCCTGGGTCGCCGCCGCATTGGGAGCGCGCAGCAGCGTCACAGACGCCGTATCGCTGGTCGTGTTGGGTCCGTTGGCGCCGGAGATCGGCAGTGTCACCATTGCGGCTGGCTGTTGCAGCGCCGGATCGTTACTCGCTATGCCATAGGTCTTTTGCAGCGGATCGCCGGCCGCCGCTGCGCCCACCGCCGGAATCTGGGAGTAGGCGGCGCGCACCAATGTGCCCATATTTGCGACAGCCTCATACGAGAGCGCATTGCCTGGGACGAATGATGCAAGGCCGGTGGTATCACCCGACAGATTGGGAATGCTGGCGCTCTTGACAGCGTTCAGTGTCAGTTGGGCGCGCAGTCCGGTGTCCGTCCAGACAAGATCGCCGCCCGCCACGGGATAGGTGTCGGCGAAGGGGACATCGAGCGCCGCCTGGGTGGCTCCGGGAGCCGCCGCGATCAGCGTATCCACATAGGCGCGGATGTTGACGTAGAGCGTGCCGAAGCGATTGGACGGCAGATTGCTCACGGCATCCTGGAAGGAGGGTGAGCTATCGAGCGCGTTGCCGCTGGAGCCGGTAGCGCGATCCACCACTGCCTGCGCTGCCGCCGCACTGCTGGCGACAATCACCCAGCCGCTTCCCACGGCCATCGCCGTGCGCGCCGCGTCACTGGATGCGCCGATTTGATACAACGTGAAGCCGTGATAGTTCGATGTGCTGACGGTGGCGCCGTGCTGGGCATGGGCAGCCTTCGAGACGGCGGCCTGCGCTGCGCCGGTATCATGCGACTGGATGATCAGCGCCTCGCCAAAGGCGGTGGGCGACGTGGCGCTCGGTGTGCCACGCGCCGTGCCATCCGGGAAGGCGGCGATGGCGATGTAGCGTCCCAACCAGGGCTTGATGTCGCTGTTCCAGTTCAGATGCGAGGCTTTGACGATGCTATCAACGCCCACCGCCTGCGTCAGATCATCGAGCGTGATCTGATGGTTGTTGCTGGCGGCAGCATTCAGGTCCACCGAAGCAAAGAGGATCGTGTTCTGCGGGACCAGTTTGGCCGTCACCTGCTCACTGCTGCTGGCGAAGGCGGTGTAGAGCCAGAACGACGATCCGGCGATCAGCGCCAGGACAACGACCGTGGAGACGACCGTCGTGAGCGTGCGCAGATGATGTGAGCGCACCGGATGGGCAGGGGTAAGTGCGGCGCCCGCGCCGAGCGCAGTCATGCCGGTGGCCGCTGGCAGTTGTAGCCCTGGCCAGCTACCAGCGCCACTATCGGCAGCGGATGCAGCGACAGGCTGTGTCGTTCCCTCGACGGTCGGCGCATCAAATGCCGATGCGAGCGCGGGCGGCATGGCAGTTAGACTGCTGGTTGGCGTGATCGGTGTCGCATAGATCGAGCGCCCACAGTTCGGGCAGAACGCCGCATCCGCCGAGAAGGCAAGACCGCAACTCGGACAGAGCGCCTGCGGTGTGGCGCTGCTGGATTCAGACCCTGCATCCATGGTGAAAACCTCTCCCCACGTGAGCGCCTCTCGTCCCATCGCATCGAGACGCCTTCACTGAACATGAACAAACATGAACGGACACCCGCAACGCATATCACTACTATCACTACTATCATTACGCTGGCGTCACACCAGATTGGCGGCTCACCGCGAACTGGCCGCCACGCCTCACAGGCACAACAGGACAACGCGGCAAGCGTCGCCAAAGTTCCGCGCACAATGCCGCCCAGCGCCATCATGCCCTCTACGCTT
>JBDTAI010000487.1:0-5467 GCA_039924685.1 Ktedonobacterales bacterium | reverse complement strand
CGGCGCGTGAATATATCAATGTCGGCGTCACTCATCTGATCCTCAACCTGCGGACGCCATATCCCGATAACATCGCTCACCAGCTTGCCAGTGAGGTGGTGCGGCCATTGCAGGACGAGTTTGGCGGGCAGGCGTAACCATACAGATGATGAACGCGAATGACTACCCAACAGTCATGTGTGCGACGCAGCAAGCGTGGGAGACGTGGCTGGAAGCGCATCATACCGATACGCCGGGCGTCTGGCTGAAGATGGCCAAGAAGGCTACCGGCATCCCCAGCGTGACCTATGCCGAGGCGGTGGAGGGCGCGCTCTGCTTCGGCTGGATTGATGGCCAGAGCAAAGCACTCGACGATGCCCACTGGATCCAAAAGTTCACGCCTCGACGCGCCAAGAGTAGCTGGTCGAAGGTGAACCGCGAGAAGGTGGCGGCGCTGATCGCAGCGGGCAGGATGCGCCCCGCCGGGCTGCGGCAGATCGAGCTGGCCAAAGCCGATGGTCGCTGGGACGCCGCCTACGATCCGCAGCGCACGATAGAAGTCCCGCCCGACCTTGCGAGCGCATTCGATGCCCACCCGGAGGCGCGTGCGTTCTTCGACACGCTGGATGGCCGCAACCGCTACGCCGTTCTCTATCGCATCCAGACGGCGAAGAAGCCGGAGACCCGCGCCGCCCGCATCCAGAAGTTCGTCGAGATGCTTGCGCAGGAGCAGAAAATCTACCCCTAGCAGGGGGCCAGCGGCTGAAGCCGCGCCTCTGGGCTGGCGCCACAAAGCCTGCCTGCGCAGGCGGGAGACGAACTACCCGTCTATGCCAGCTAGTGAGCTACCAATAGATGCGCCATTGTATCGGCATGCTGTTGTTATGTCGCCTTGTGCAAAAATCGGCGCGGAATTGGCCAAAAACCTACGGTAAACCGTGGGGCGCCTTTGCCAAAACTCAAGTATACTTATCTTGCAAGCCGACGCCGGGCGCCGACGGCAACATACAGAAAAGGGCAAGCGGCAATACTCACTCCCTCGTGAGCGGTCCCTGGAACGATCATGTCTCTCGAAGGGGAACTACAATTCGCATCAGTTCTCCGACGTCACCAACGGCTCGACCGCCGAGTGGATCGCAGAGAGGCCGTCGGACATACACGGTGTCCCCCAACACCTGGCAGATTTTCGTTACATGGGTTTCACCGATTGCCAGGCAGAGCAGAATGGCACGCTGAAGAGTGTCATCAACCTGCCGCATAACTACTCGAACATGACGACCAATGAGGGGCAAGAACTTGCTTCCACCGGGCCACTATATGCTGATAGTGGCGATGGCGGCGCGCATTTCACCATCAATTGGCTGGCCGCAGGACCGATTGGTAGCTAAGTGATAACGAGACGGAAAGGAGAAGCCGCATGACATTGATCCAGTGGGTACAACGTCCCGCCGTTCGCGCAGGTGTTCTTGCGCTGGCCTGCGTCGTAGGCATCGTCAGTGCCATAGGCTTTGTGGCATACCCCGCATTTCTGGCTGCGCCTGATCGCGTCCAGGTCGTCGTCACCAGTGGATTGACGCCCACGACCCAGCAGGTCATCTTTGACCAAACGTTCACGACCGCCATCGCGCCCCAAGTCTACGCCCAACTCATCTCCGGCAATCGCATTCCGCCCAATACCGTAGAGTCATGTCCGACGCCTCGCGCGCACAGCCTCTACTACCAGTACACGCTCACGTTCTCCCACATGGGCATCCAAACGGGCGTCGCCTCCGGTGATGCGGTAGAGTGTATGATGATCCAGTTGACGTATCCAGTCGGCGCCCCTGCCTACTTCTCGTACTACGATACCCAGAACCGCAGTTCCTTCTGGGTGGAACTCCATCACCTGACGAATGCGCCGGAGCCTGTCAACTGCGTCTGCCCTGTGTAGCTGGCATGCTGGCGCTGGTGTTCTCACCTTGCCAGCGCCAGATACCCATCGGCATCTGCATGACCATGCCAGGGCGCCATAGCTGAGAGGGAACGTCGTCATGCTGTGAGGCGCTATCCTGATATTGGCTGCTTCGCCTTCCCATGCAAAAAGCCCCTTCCCGACGCGGGAAGGGGTTGGGGATAGGTCAGCCTACTACTCAGCCGCGCCATTGGGCGGCAGCATCGGCAGCGGCTTACCATGTGCTCCGCTGGGCTTGAGGGCGGCGGTAGAGAGCAGGCCGTCGGAGTCGTTGTGGATGCCCTCTTTGCGCGTGCGGCCCGCCGTCACCGGCCCAAGCTCGCCATCGCCGGGATAGACCAGCTTCCCTTCAGCCGCTGGCAGAATGGCGGCAATTTCTTTCAGCACGGCGTCGAGGAACTGATCCTCTGGCACGCTGCGCAGGAACTGCCCCTTCTTGTAGATCACGCCCTTGCCGCGCCCGCCAGAGAGGCCGATGTCGGCGTCCTGCGACTCGCCGGGGCCGTTGACCACGCAGCCCATCACGGCCACCTGGATCGGCGTCTGCACCTTTGTCAGCCGCTTCTCCACCTCCTGCGCGATCGTCAGCACGTCAATCTCCACCCGCCCACAGGAGGGGCATGAGACGAAGGTGACGCCGCGCTGGCGCAGATCCAGCGACCGCAGGATTTCGTAGGCGACCGGGATTTCTTCCTCCGGCTCCGCCGTCAGCGAGACGCGGATCGTATCGCCGATGCCATCCGCCAGCAGCAGCGCAAAGCCCACCGACGACTTGACGGCGCCCGTCACCAGCGTCCCTGCCTCGGTGATGCCCAGGTGCAGCGGCACATCGCACTGCGCGGCGAACCGCTTGTAGGCATGCACAGCCGTCAGCACATTGGAACTCTTGAGCGAGACCTTGTAGTTGGTGTAGCCCAGGTCATCGGCCCAGCCGCAATATTCAAGCGCCTTCTGCACCATGCGCTCGGACAGTTCCTCGCGTTCGCGGCGGCGCTCCTCCGCTGGATCGCTCTTGACAAATGTGCCATCGTCGAGCAGCTTGACGCTCACCTTGCGCATCTGCGGGCCACGGTCCAGCGCGTCTATCGAGCCGGAGTTGACGCCGATCCGCATGGCGATATCGGCCTTTTTCGCCGCCTCGACGATGCGCTTGAAGGTGTCGTACTGCGCGCCGGTCTGCTTGTCCTTCAGCAAATTGCCCGGATTGATGCGCACACAGTCCACGCCCTGCTCGATGGAGATCAGCGCCAGCTCGGGATCGTAGTGGATGTCGGCGATCAGCGGAATGTGGATGCGCTTTTTGATCTCACCGAGCGCCAGCGCGTCGGTTTTCTCAGGCACGGCCACACGCACCAGCTCACAGCCGACCTCTTCGAGGCGATAGATCTGCGCAACGGTGGCATCTATATCGCGGGTATACATGGTGGTCATAGATTGAACGGCAACCGGCGCATCCCCACCGATCAGCACGTTGCCGACATGAATCTGTCGCGTCTTTCTGCGCATGACTTTCTCTGACGCCTCTCTCCGGGCGCTTCCGCCAGTATCCGCTGGCCCTCGCCCTATGTGGCTTACCAAAACACTGCTTTGCATCTATGCGACTCGCAAGCGACGGACCATACCCCTGGTAGCGCCGCCAGCGCGGGGAAGATTGCCTCGCCATCTGTGTATCGTCTGTGCATCGTCTGCATAGCATCGGGTCACCTGTGTCACCTGGGTCACCTGGGTCACCTGATGCTCCTACTCTAATTCTACCGCGCCCACGCAGATCTCGCACGCACATGAGTGTTCCTGGGGATGGGAAATGAAACCGCCCTCTTTCCAGTAGTGAGAAGAGGGCGTCTACAGCGAGTAATTGGGCCGAGTGGGCTAATGGATGAAGATGTTGCCAACATCACTGACCGTCACCAGCGCGATCAGGAAAAGCAGCGCGCCCATGCCGATCAGGTTGACCAGCCCTTCACGCTCCGGGCTGAGACGTTTGCCGCGCCGCAGCACCTCGATCAGCACCAGCAGCACGCGCCCGCCATCCAGCGCCGGAATCGGCAGGATGTTGACAAAGGCCAAGTTGAGGCTGAGCGCGCCCGCCAGAAACAGCAGCCAATACCAGCCGATGATCGGCACACTGCTAGCTACCTGCCCGGTGATGCTGACGATGCCCACCGGCCCTGATACCGCTTTGTTGATTGGCAGGATACCGCGAATGATCTGCTGGATACCCTGGCCTGTCTCGACCGTCACCGTACCGACATCCTGCACGCCCTTGATCGGCGCCTGCCAGATCGGTACGCTGAGGTGGATGGCATGCTGCTCATCAAGACCAATGCCCAGATACCCCTGACCTGTAGGTGGCTTTGTGCGCGCCTGCACCGTCACGGTCTTCTGAACGCTCGATCCCTTCGCCCTATAGGTGATCACAATCGGCGCTGTAGTTGCGTTTTTGTTGGCTGCGAGCGCCTTCTGAATATCCTGAGTGGTAACGGTTTGCACATCACTGAAGTATTTGACTGGCTGACCATCCACTGTGATGATGCGATCTCCTGGGGCCAGACCAGCAGCCGCGGCTGGTGAACTCTGTTCGACCGATCCAATGGTGGTGGGGAACTGCACCTGCCCCACAGCCTCGGCGGCGCTGAAGAGCACAATAGCCAGCAGCAGGTTCATGGTGACGCCCGCCAACAGCACGATCAGCCGCTTGCTGGCAGGCTTGGCGGCGAAGGTACGTGGGTCCACAGTGCCGCTATCATCGTACATATCACCGTTCTCGCCGGGCATCTTGACATAGCCACCCAGCGGCAGCAGGTTGATCGAGTACATGGTCTCGCCACGTTTGATGCCGGCAATGCGCGGCGGAAAGCCCAACGCGAACTCGTCCACGCGGATGCCCGCCCACTTGGCAGTGATGAAGTGGCCAAACTCATGGACCAGCACCAGCAGGGCAAAGACCGGTATGGCCGCCAGATAGTAATACCATGCAATCATGCGCTTCTCACTCCACCACGCTCTTTGCTCTCGCTACTCCACGTTCGCCAGTTGCAATGCCTGTTCCTGCGCCCACGCGCAAGCCGCCAGTACCTGATCTACGTCCGGCGCGTCGCCTGCGTTGTCGAGACGGCCCTCATCGCCAGCGCGGGCCAGCGTTCGCTCGGCAATCGCTGCAATATCGGTCAGGTGTATCTTGCCTTGCAGAAAGAGCGCGACCGCCTGTTCATCCGCTCCCAACAGCACGGCAGGCGCCACGCCGCCACGCCGCCCGGCCTCGAACGCCAGCCGCAGGCAGGGGAAACGGTCCATATCCACCGCCTCGAAGTCCAGCCGCGCGACATCCGGCCAGCGCAATGGATGATCCAGCGTCGTGCCAGATCGGTCAAGCCGGTCGGGATAGCTGAGGGCATACTGTATCGGCAAGTGCATGCTGGGCAGGCTCGCCTGCATCTTGATTGAATCGTCCACGAACTCCACCATCGAGTGGATCACGCTCTGCGGATGAACCACCACCTCGATGCGCTCATAGGGCATGTCGTAGAGCCAGTGCGC
>JBDTAI010000486.1:0-9739 GCA_039924685.1 Ktedonobacterales bacterium | reverse complement strand
GATGAGGAAGAACGGGCGCTCGGCATCCGCCGCCCGGCCTATATTCCCGCGACCAGCGAGAAGCGCAAACGCAAACTGAGTTCGTGGCGCGTGGTCAGCGGTGTGCTGAGCGTGATGCTGGTCTGCGTGGCAAGCTGCGGCGCAGCAGGCTTTCTCGGCCAGCGACAGATCGCCAAGTTGATCCAGGGGCCAATCAAAACCGTCAATACACCCGCCACCATTGATTTCTCGCAGGTTCCGGCCACGCCCATCGGCACACCGGGGCCAGCCGCGAACGTGGTGAAGTCGGCGGTGACAGCGCTGGGCGTTGATAACAAATACAATCCGGTCAATGTCACCTCGCACTTTAGTGTGGATGCGACGGTGTATGTTGTCGTGCGGCTGGTCGGTGTGCCTGCAAAGACCACCAACACGCTCTCCATCGGCTGGTATATCAAGGGACCTGCGGGGTTTCAGAACATCGATCCCACTGGCACGCTGGATCAAACCATTCCGCCACAGACTGTCTCGACCTTCAACGCCTATTTCTCGTTGCCCTTCCATCAGCCGGGCGTTGGTATGGCGAAGATCTACTGGGATAAGCAGCAGGGCGATGCTGGTTCGGCGGCCACTGATCCCGCGCTGGCGCAGACGATCCTCTTCGCCGTGCAGCCTGCCAGCGCCGCAACCACGCCAACACCGACCAAAGGCAAATCGTATAGTGTTGCGCCGCTTGTCGCATGGCGGCAAGACTACCAGCCGGGTTAGTCGTTTCGGTCGTTTCAGTCGTTGTTGCCACGTTCGATGGGCGCCTGTCCTGCGGCGGTTGCGCAGGAACTATAAGCTATGTGAGAAAGGAGGCATGCGATGCGTTCGTTCGATGAGCGTTTCCCGCCTCCTGGCTCACCCAACGCTCCCAATAACGTCCCCACTCCCAATCCTGGAAATGCGCCGCAAAATCCCCAGCAATACCCGCAACAGTATCCGCAACAGTATCCACAACGCGGCACGGCAGGCGACTTCGGCGTCAGCGATCCCTGGGGCAACTGGGACCCCACCCGCGCTCGCAACGGCTCTACGAGCCAGATGCCCGCGCTCCCCGCATTGCCTGCACAGGGCCAAATGCGCTCGCTGGGGCCGCTGGGTTCTTTGCCGGGCGCCTCCAGTGGATTAGACGGCTTGGGGCGGCTCAACGCGCCCGGTGGTTTCGGTCAACCCGGAGCGCCCGGTGGGTTTGGGAGTTCCGGCGTCTTTGGAGCCTTTGGCGCGTCATCGGCGGCGATTGATCTGCCCGCGCCCGCCGCCACCCGGCAGCGGTCCAACGGCGCGCTGGATGCGCTCAGTCCAGTGGCGCTGGCCCTCAGCGCGCGCGCCGACACAGCGGATTACCTTACCGTCACCTACGATCTGCATGAGCCGGGCTTCGTCGAACTCTACGATGCGCTGATCGCGCCACAGTGGTCGGCGCCCTTTGGCCAGCTACTGCTGAGTGTCTTCCTCACACTGTCGCGTGATGTCGGCTGGCAGGTGCTCGATGTGGCATGCGGCGCGGGCTATCCCACGTTGGAGTTGGCGCGCTTCCTCGGTCAGGATTGCGATCTGGCGGGCATTGACGTGTGGGAAGAGGCGATTCTGCTGGCGCGACGCAAGGCCACCGAGGAGTGGCTGCGTAACGTCACCTTCCTTGTGGCGGATATAGCGGAGAGCGGCCTGCCCGACGGCTCGTTCGATACGCTGACCTGCAACCTGGGGCTGACCAGCTTCCCTGATCGCGCACGGGCGCTGGGGGCGATGTGGCGGCTGCTACGCCCACGTGGCCAACTGCTGCTGACGCTGCCGTTGCAGTCGGCGATGCGCGAGTTCCTCGACATCTACTATCTGACTCTGCGCGACCTGAAGCTGGATGACTCGATGCGCGCCTTCGGCCAGTTGGTGGCGCTACGCCCGACAATGAATGACGTTGGGCGCATGGTGGAGCGCGCGGGCTTCGAGACACAGCGCATGGCGACTGACAACTTCACCTTGCGCTTCCCCACCACACGCGCCTTCCTCACCTCGCCAGTGATCCAGACGACCTATATGGCAAGCTGGCGGGCCATCGTCTCCGATTTGACCGTGCGGCGCCTGGTTTTCAACGAGGTGGAGCGGCGCCTGGATGCGCGCATCGCAGCCAGCGGCGGTGAACTGGTGATGACCGTGCCGATGCTCTGCGTCTCTGCGATCCGCGTGTGACCTCTCTCCCAGCCTCGCCCGACAGGTTACGCCTGCTCCGTGCGCTCGCGCAGGCGCATCCCCTCACAAGGGAGAGGAGCCAGAAGCAGGGCACTCTCTGCGCCCCCTCGCCTCGTAGGAGAGGATCGGGTGAGGTTGCTGCGGTTGACAAACGGCGCTCGATGGCGTATATTAGTTAAGTTGAGCGGTTTCTCAGGTCGCGCTGCATAGCGGCTCTACAAGCCCATTGTGCACGACCTGAGCATGGAACGCTCAGCTGCTATTTTTGCCGATTTCCCCAACGCGGACAGTGAGAGTTGCGCATATGAGAGCTTAGTCATTCTGCTTGCGTGTTCCGGTGACTGTTTGTTTGCTGCGCCCATCGCGCCGCCTGATAGTTCTCCGTTACGTAAGCCGCTTTCACTCACTCAAGTCAACATATCCAGACAACATATGTTGCGCCGCGCTGGGCTGGCAGTCTCCACATACCGGAGATCGCCAGCTTGTTATTTTATGCAGCATTGCGTATGACCTGCTCTGCCAGATGCACGCCAGCCGCACGCCAGTCGAAGGAGGGCTTCATGCCAGATACGACTTCACGACCACCCAACGGGGGCGCCGGAAACGCCGGAAGCGCAACGCGCCCGCCGACACCTTCCCAGGGGCGCCCAAATAGCGCGCCGCCCCGCCCGGCTGGCGGCTCCAATGGCAACATGACGGCCCGTCCTGCCGGTGGCCCCAATGGCAATAGTGGCGCAAGCAACGGCGCGTTCCGCACAGCGACGCCTTTTGCGCCGCGTCCAGGTGGACCGGGACCGGCGCGTCCGGGCGGCGCAGGCATTGGCTCTGGCGCTCCCAATCGCAGTGGTCCACCTAACCGTAGTGGTCCGCCCAATCGCAGTGGCCCTCCGGGTCGCGGTGGTCCGCCCAACCGTGGTGGCCCCAGCCGTGGCGGCGGTGGGCGGCCCGGCGGTGGACGCGGCGCGGCGCAAGGTGGACGCAGCAATGGGCGACCCGGCGCTGGTAGCCCGCGTGGCGCGGCGCCGGTGGGCTCCGCTGGACGTGTGGCCGCTCCCACACGACCGACCGGCCCAGTCACCATCCCGGCGCAGATCATGGTCAAGGATTTGGCCGACCTGCTGAGTTCTACCGTCAACGAGATTATTCGCACGCTGATCGCGCAGGGCGTCTTTGCCAGCATCAACGAGGTGGTGGCCTATCCCATCGCCGCGCAGGTGGCCGAGACGCTGGGCTTCGAGCCAACCGAGGCGGAGACTCCCGCCCCACCGCCAGCCGTCTCCATGCGTGAGGCGCCAACGCTGGCGCAGCTGGAGGCCACCGCCAATGACACCGGACGGGTGACACGGCCGCCGGTGGTGACGGTGATGGGCCATGTGGACCACGGCAAAACGTCGCTACTCGATGCGATTCGCAAGACGAAGGTGGCGGCAGGCGAGGCTGGTGGCATTACGCAGCACATCGGCGCCTATCAGGTGGAGATCAACGGGCGCAAGATCACCTTCCTGGATACACCGGGCCACGAAGCCTTCACGGCGATGCGCGCACGCGGCGCGCAGGTGACGGACATCGCGATCATCGTGGTGGCCGCAGACGATGGTGTGATGCCGCAGACCATCGAGGCGATTGACCATGCCCGCGCCGCACAGGTGCCGCTGGTGGTCGCGCTCAACAAGATTGACAAGCCCAACGCCAACCCAGACTTCGTCAAGCAGCAGCTCGCCGATCACAATGTCGTCATCGAAGAGTTTGGCGGCGATGTGATCTGTGTGCCGGTCTCGGCCAAGCGCAACGAGGGCATCGAAGACCTGCTGGAGATGATTCTGCTGGTCGCCGATATTCAGGACCTCAAGGCCAACCCGAAGGGCGCCGCTCAAGGCGTGATCATCGAGGCGCGTGTGGCATCCAATAGTGGTGTCACGGCATCGGCGCTGATCCAGGAGGGGACGCTCAAGGTTGGCGATGTGATAGTCGCCGGGCCGCTCTTCGGCAAGGTGCGCGCGATGTTCGACGACACCGGCAAGCGCATCCAGAAGGCGACGCCGAGCATGCCGGTCAGCGTGCTGGGTCTCTCCGAGGTGCCAGCCGCTGGTGACAGGTTCGAAGTGGTCCACGACGAGAAGGCAGCGCGCACGCTGGTGACGGAGCGGCGCAACGAGGCGGATCTCGCCGCCCAGCAGAACATCACCCTCGACACGCTCTATATGCAGATGCGTGAGGGCAAGGTCAAGGAACTCAACCTGCTGATCAAGTCGGATGTGCAGGGGTCGTCCGAGGCGCTCAAACACGCGCTCACGCGGGTCGGCGCCGACAACCTGAAGGTGCGGCTGATCCACGACGGGGTGGGCAACGTCAGCGAGACCGATGTACACCTGGCCTCGGCCTCGAAGGCGATCATCATCGCCTTCAACGTCAAGGTGGATTCTGCCGCGCTACGCCTGGCGAGCGTCGAGCGGGTGGACATTCGCTCGTATACAGTGATCTACAAGCTGCTCGAAGACATCGAGGCGGCGCTGCAAGGTCTGCTCGAGCCGGTATACCGTGAGCAGATAGACGGCCACGCCGAGGTAGTGCAGCTCTTCAAGGTGGGGCGCACACTGGTGATCGGCGGCAGTCGCGTGCTGGATGGCAAGATCACGCGCTCGTCGCAGGTGCGGGTGCAGCGTGGCGGCAAGCTGGTCTTCACCGGGCTGATCCAGTCGCTGCGGCGCGGCAAAGATGATGTGCGCGAGGTGGCGCAGGGCTTCGAGTGCGGCATCACCATCGAGGACTACAACGAGCTTCAGATGGGCGACATCATCGAAACCTTTAGCAAGGTGCGCGTGTAGCGACAGAGGATCGCGGGCGCAAAAGCCGGGCGCGCGAACGATCATAGGCGCACGAATGGTCTACCGCTCGGTAGACCATTCGTTTTGTTTGCTTGCGGCACGGGCGACGACGATATATGCTTAGAGATGCGGCGTCGCCATGTCACCTGTCTGTTACCCGCATGTCGTCGCTCGGATGCGGCGCCAGCCAAACGCAAACAGCGTGCAGCAAACGCCAGGCATCCATACGCGGCGAGTGCTACCAGCGAATACGCACGATCATAGATGCTCAGATGCGACGCCAGCCAGGAGGTGTACTATGCCCAACCACCGACGTCAGGATCAGCTCAGTCATGTGATCGCTCAGGAGTTGAGTGATCTCATGCAAACGCGCATGAAGGACCCGCGACTGGGCTTCGCCAGCATCACCGGTGTTGACCTTTCCGGCGATCTGCGCTACGCAAAAGTGTTCGTCAGTGTACTGGGCAGCGCGGAGGAGCAGCGCGCCTCCTTGACGGCGCTGACACATGCGACTGGCTTCTTGCGCCACGAACTGGCCCAGCGGCTTACTGTTCGCCAGGCGCCGGAGATCAGTTTCCGCCTCGACGATTCGATAGCGCGCGGCGCGCATGTGCTTGAACTGCTCAACACCATGAAGGCCGACACTAACCAGGCCACGCCGATCACTGGCAGCCCCGAAAGCGAGATACCAACGGGCGACTAGCCAACGGGCGACTAGCCGATGCGAGCCACTGGCGCGGTCGCCTAACCAACAGATAACCCTACAGCGCCAATGCCGGACAATTTCGGTGTTGGCGCTTTTGCTTGCCTTCGCTGCCCTTGCCGCCCACACCAGACGCACAGCCACTTCGCAACCGCCGAAGCTCATCTTCCGTAGTAGGTGTACCGCCATCATGTAGGGGGCGTGGCGCGCGTTCGCGTCCGTTCAACGTCCGTTCAACGTCGGGTGACACGATGGCATGAGGGATGGTCACCCGGCGGGTAGAGAAAGAGGTGGGGCAATGGGAGGCTTTTTGCGGCGTAGTGCCAGAGAGATTATCGTCACCATTCTGGTGAATGCGGTGGCGATTGTGCTGACGGCGTGGTTGCTGCCGGGTATCCATATCTCCTCGAATGGGATGGTGAGCGGTGTCACGGACTTCATCATCCTGGGTGTCGTCTTTGGGCTTGTCAACGGCTTCCTCAAGCCGATTATCAAGCTGATCTCGCTGCCAATCACGATCCTGACGCTGGGCCTGTTCCAGTTAGTGATCAACGCGCTGCTGCTTGAACTGGTCAGCCTAATCGTTCCCAGCCTGCATATTGACAATTTCTGGTGGGCGGTGCTTGGCGGCCTCATCATGGGCATCATCGCAGGCATCCTGGAGTGGATCGCGCGCCGTGTCTTCCCTGAGACGAAGCGCAACTATCGCTATCGCGGCCAGCCGCAGTAGGGGCGCGGCGATGGGCGGTCGGCGCTCTCAGTCAGCATCTTGCGGGCGGCTGAAGCCGCGCCTACAGTCCCCTGCCGGGCGCGAAGCCCGCCTGCGCGGGCTGGAGAATCACCCTTCACGCCCATATGGTGTTGTACACTGTGTGGGCGTTGTTGTTTGGGCGCTGGCAGATTGTGTGTCGAGAGGATCGCGTGATGGCAGGCGAGCAGGATGAGGTGAGCGGTACGATTGAGGCGATTGAGGCGATTGAGGCGTTGCCACCCCACGCGCCGGAGACGGTGGCGCACATGATGACCCGCCTGAGTATACGGCGGGAGCGGCTGGCGACGATTCTGGCGGACGAGATTGACGCCGAACGGGCGGCGCAGGCGTGGAATCTGCTGCTGGCGGCTGAACGTATCCTGATTCTGCCGCATGAGCGGCCTGATCCCGATGCGCTCGGCTCGGCGCTGGGGCTGGCCTACGCCCTTGAACCCTATGGCAAACGCTGCGTGGTGGCCTGCGCTGATCCTGTTCCCGCCAGCTTCACCTTCCTGCCGGGACGCGAACGGGTCGTGCGCGATCTGCCGCATGAAAACTTCGACCTGGTGGTGGCGCTGGATGCCGGTGAACTCAGCCGCTACGGCGCGCTCTATACACGCCACAAGGCGTCCTTCGACTCTGCGACGGTCCTCAACCTCGATCACCATATCACCTCGCCGGGGATCGGCGTCTGCCCGATCATTGATGTCCCATCGGCGGCGACGGCGGAGTTGCTGACGCTGTTGCTGCTCAATCGCGGCGCCGCTATCAGCCGTGAAGCGGCGGTCTGCCTGCTGGCGGGCATCATCACCGATACCCGCGCCTTCGAATTCGACGCCACCACCGACCGTACGCTGATGGCGGGAGCCTATCTGGTCGCCTGTGGGGCCGTCCCCGAAGTCATCATCAAGCCGATGTATCGCATGAAGCCGCTGGCGAAGGTCCGCCTCTGGGGGCTGACGCTTCAGACCATCCAGAGCGCGGTGGATGGGCGCATCGTCTGGGCGACGCTGCTGCGCAAGCATCTTGCCGAGGTGGGGGCGAGCGCCGATATGGACGACGGCCTGCCGAGCTATCTGATGGATATAGATGGCGTGGCGCTGGCGGCGCTCTTCCGTGAGGATGCCGATGGGACGACACGCGTGAGCCTGCGTGCCGCTGCGCCCTATGACGCCGCCGCGATCTGCGCCGCATTCGGTGGTGGTGGCCACATCCGCGCCTCCGGTTGCGCGCTGCCTATGGACATCACGCAGGCCCAGGCGGTGTTCATTGCCGCGCTCGAAGCCGCGCTGGATGGATAGCTGGATTGAATGGAGGACGCGCGGACGACGGCGGGCCACGTGGCAGGTGATCGAGCAACGGGGCAAACAGTGGCGGATGGTGAGCATTGTGGCGTGGCCCGCCGTTCTCCCACGCCGCCACGTTGCACCGTCGGCCACGTTGCACCCGCCACGCCACCCGCCATCCATCTCGAATGTCGCGCTACCCGTCCCTCAGAGTGCGCGCCACTGCCTCCCTCACCCGCGAGAAGAGCAGCCGGAGGTGAGGTCATCCCCGCGCGCGTCGCATCCCTACTACCACCGCGCCAACGATCAGCGCCAGTGTGCCAGCAGCGATGCCGAGCGCGATCAGGGTGCTGGGATTGCGCCGACGTACCGACCGCCGCTGTCGTGTGGGATGTGCGGCTAGGACTGCGTTGTGGGGGGTTCGCTCTGGGGAGGCATATAGTGCGTCGGCGGCGGTGGATACGAGACGGCGCCGCTGCTCCCCGTATTGGCCGTAGTGCCCGTATTGGCTGTATTGCCCGGCGCCCTTGCGCTGCTCGTGTTCCCGCTCCCCGGCGCCTGGGGAGGGAGAAAAGGGTAGGCGCCCGTTGGCGGAGGGGATGGCCATGCGCCCGGCGCCAGATAGCCACCGGGGTAGGCGGGCGGCGCTCCGGCCCTAAATACCATGCCGGGATACATACCAGGCGCCATGCCAGGGAACGGTGGCGGCATATAGGTATAGGCGGGCGCGACGAGGGGCGCGCTGCTGGCGCCCATATATCCCGCCACAGCGCAGACCCACCAGCAGAAGAGCGACGCAAGGATGATCTGCACGACCAGTAGCGCCAGTGTCCACGGCAGGAAGTAGGTATCCGCCGAGGCGTTGTTGGCAAGCCAGGAGATCAGCGGGGCGAGCATGCTGGCGATGGTTCCGTCGGTATGAGTGATGAAGACGCCTGCGATGCTCGCTACCAGCCAGATCAGCGAACTGACCCACCAGACCGCAGTACCGGCGCTGGCGCCACGCGCATGCCGCCCGATGGCCTGCGCTGCCAGCCGCCCGGCGTACCATGACAGCACCACTGTGATGAAGCCGCAGAACAGCATCGCCGCATACGTCACGATGAGAATATTGAGCATATTGGGGATGAAAAGCGTGAAATCGGTCGGCTGACTGTGGGAGAAGCGAGCGATGGCAAGCTGATAACTATCATAGGCGCCCTGCTCGCCCTGCACCGCCGCATGCGCGATCAACACTTGGACGACGGCGAAGAGGCCCGCCACAAGTCCCACCATGCGCCCATAATAGCCTGCTGCTTTGCGTTCGTTCATACTGCGCGCCTTCTACTCCCCATACGGACCATACGGACCATACGGAACTTGCCGCTCTCCACCATCAGATCGTCCAGATTGTCTCACGTTGCGTCACGTATAGAATAACAGCCTTTGCGCAGGATCGCTAGCGGCAAATCACACCCTGTGTGGAATGTGACCAGACGCGCGGGCGTGCGCCAGACGCCCCTACCCAATATGCAGCACCCGCGGCCCGCATCTCCAGCTCGCGCAGGCGGGCTTTGTGTCGCGTCAACGACTTCAGGCGCGGCTTCAGCCGCCCGTCGGCCATACCACGTCGTCCGCCACTCTTCACCGGTTGATCTGCCTGCACTCCCACCACGTCGCCCGTCATCCACCCTGCCATCCACCAGGTACGCGGGGTACGCGCGCGCCTATACAGATTCGGCGCCGAGCAGAGCGATGGCGCGTGGAAAGGAACTTCAGCCCCCATCCGTACCTTACTCCGGCATTTCAATGCCTAGAATGGCGCCACACCCCTAATTCTCCGCGCCAGTGTCGGGATCGCTGTCGAACGAGATGTCGTAGGCGTCGTCGAGCAGACCGCCGATGCTCTCCACACCGCCGATGCCGTAGAGATCGTGGCCGTTGCTGGCGCCATTGCCGTTCGCGCCGTTCGCATGCCCGCCTG
>JBDTAI010000485.1:0-6450 GCA_039924685.1 Ktedonobacterales bacterium | reverse complement strand
AGCGACACCAGCGGCGCCAGCAGCGTTGAAAAAGGCTTGCCGGGCTGCATGGCTTGCGCTGACTGTTCTGTGGCGGCGAGCGAGGCCACCGTGGGAGAACGGCGACGCAGCCGATTCGCGTACTCCGCCAGTCGTTCTGTCAGTGCGCTTGCCGCCGTGGGGAAAGCGCGGACAAAGAGCAGTGGCGCCAGCCAGAGCGCGCTCGTCACCAGCGCATAGCTGATCAACGGATTGACCCAGAAGCCAAGACCTGCGAAGAAGCCCCAACAGAGCCAGCCCAGCGCCAACGCACCGGCGCCCGTGCCGCGTGAACGCAGGCGGTCGGCAAGCTCCACCGTCGTTACCAGCAGCGCTAGCGTGATGACATAGACCTCGATCTGTCCACCCCAGGTGCGCAGCTCCACCACCGCATCGTAGACGGGCGGCACGGCGGCCAGCAGTGCCGCCAGCCCGGCTAGCAGTGGTGAGGTTCGCGCGGCGCGTGGCAAGAGATCGCGCGCCAGTCGCCATGTCAGGTAGATCAGCAGCAGTGAGAGCAGCACCGGCACAGCGCGCATTGCCCAATCCGAGACGCCGAAGATGCGAAAGAGGAAGGCGACGAGATAGGTTTCAAGGCTGCCCATATATGCCTGGCCGTAGAAGTAGGTGGGATACTGGCCCTGAAGGATGCGCTCGGCCTGGATGCCCACCATCGCCTCATCGCCGTCAATCATCGCGTTGGCGCGCGCGACCAGCAGCACACGCGCCAGCACACCGATCACCAGCGCGATCAGCAGCGGCAGGCGTGGATGTCGCGCCGCCCAGCCGATCAACCCGGCGCTCTCCCCCACCTGGGGCACGCCGTTGGCATCAGCATCAGCCTGGGTGTTGCGTGCAGGGGTGGCGGCTGGTCGCATCGGCGCCACCGCGCCGGAATACGCAGCAGCAGATGGGAAGATTCCCGGCTGGTCGCCGTTACTCTGCATACCTGCGCCCTCAGCCTGATCCGCTGATGTCGTCATCGCCGCCTCCACCCCTTTCGGCGTCTGGACGCCTTCGTGCCGCCGTCGTTTGCGCGCTGCCTGCGCGCCTTGTATGCAACGCCTGTTATATCAACGGACGACATGGCGGCAGGTACATCACGCCTGGCAAAAGTCGCTTTGCTGCACGCTCTGCTACATCCTTCCCGCGTTCCTCTCAACGTCAACAGCAGTATACCGCATACTGTTCCGCGACAGAGAACAATTCATCAGGATGCCTTTGAGCAGGCAGGCCCATTTGGGCCATGCAGGCGACAACTGAGTCAGTCCCGCGTTACTCAGTATGTATCTTGATGGGAAACACCAGATGAAGCGAGCGGAAACACAGGCTCCAACCTGTCTATTGGAGGTTCGATAGGCTCGCCAGGGACAGATAGGCGACAATGATTATGGCGATCTCATGGGTGCTGGTTGTAGACGATGATCAGGGAATACGCGAAACATTGCGGCAGGTGCTGGAAGACGCCGGCTATCACGTGATCGAGGCGCCCGACGGCGCGATGGCGCTCGATGTGTTGCGCAGCAGCCCCCACCGACTGGTGGCGCTGGTAGACCTGATGATGCCCAAACTCGATGGCGAACGACTCTTCGCGCTTGTCGCCGCTGATCCACACCTCGTCACCCAGCACGGATACATTCTCTCGACCGCCTCGCCGAATACGCTCAAGCTGTCATTCGTCAACATCCTCATGCGCCTGGCAGCGCCAGTGCTGCACAAACCTTTTGATATTGATGTGGTGGTCGAGACGGTCGCACAGGTGGCCTGCCGCCTTGAAGCATGACGGTGCGCCGTACCCGCATGGCCATCACAGCGAATATGGCAAGTATATTCGCCTGCCCGCATACCTTATGTGGGGGACCATTATGGCTACGAAGCGCGCCAGTCATTGATCGTCGTTCGCCCTGAATGGCATACTTCCCAGGGGAACACGCAATCGTGAGTGGATAGCGAGCGTGTGGTGATCACCGTGCTGGGAGCATGTTGGCGCCCTGATGGGAACGCGCTGGAGGGAGAGGTGGGAGCAGATGCCACGGAAGCGAAAACGCGACGCGCAGCCAGACGTTGACACAGTCGCCGCTACCCAGATCACACCTACGCCCTATACACCGCCGTCTGGCTCACCATCACGCGCGCGCCGCACGCTGGGCGATACGATGCACAATCTGCCGACCCAGGCGCAGAGTCAGGCGCAGAGTCAGGCGCAACCCGCCAACGGCTCTACTGGCGCACCCACGACCACGACCACGACCACGACCACGATCACGCCGACACGCCTGCCGCAGCCAACTCGCCCAGCCAATCCCACGCAGCCGCCCGCACATGCCAGCGCGCGCATCCGTCGGCCAACACGGCCAACCTTGCCACCGGAGAGTTTACAGAGTCTCGCCAGATATGACGAAGCTGGCCTAGCAGAACTTGACATCTTCACGACTGACGAGCGCCGCGCGGTGATGGGCGGCGACAATGCCCCACGGAGGTTCACCGGGCAGCCAACCTACCAGTTGCAATCTGCTCCACCAGATGCGTTGAGCGCGCCGGAGGCAGGCATGGCGCCCGCTGGCAGTCATGCGCTGATGGCGCGCCCAGATGCGGCTAGCCGCGCCATCGCCGCCCGCACAGATGACGCCGCCGCGCCGCTGTTGATCCGGGGCGCCAGCAAAGCGCCTGTACCCTATCGGCATATCGTGCCGCCGCGTCAGAGCGGGCCGCGCTCATTCATCACGCAGTTTGTGATTGCGATGGTCTGTACTGCCGTGATCTTTACCACGCTGACGTTGGCCTCGCCGCTGGGGCGCGCACCAGCGATCGCCGACTCGTTCCAGGCCTACGCCAACGCGATTCCGCTGGCGCCGACGCCCACGCATACTCCCAAGCCCAGTGCGCAGTATGGCCCGCCATCTGGGGGCGGCAATCCCGGCAAGCAGGCGATCATTAACGACATTATCGCCGTCTTCGGTCCTTATGCCAACGGCGCGCTGGCTGTTTCGCGTTGTGAGTCGGGCTATGATCCCAACGCCTGGAACCCCTACCCGATTCTGGGCAGCCACGCCGAGGGTGTCTTTCAGATACTCTATCCCAGCACCTGGAATGGCACCTCGTACCGCAGTTACTCACCCTACAACTACGATGCCAACATCCATGCTGCGCACCAGATTTTTGCGCGCGACGGCTACACCTGGCGCGAGTGGCAGTGCCAGCCCTGAGCGATGCGATAGTGACCGTCCTCATCATCCAGCGTCAGCGCGACGAACGAGGGTAGCGCCATCCCGCGCCAGAAGGTGTAGGAGGCATCGGCGTCCAGGTTGAGTGCGGTGGCGACGAAAAGGGTGATCACCGTGCCATGCGCCAAGAGCGCCACACAGTCGTTGCTCTGCCCCTCTGTGTGCAGCACATCCTCGACAGCGCGAGTGAAGCGGCCCTGCGCCTGCCGACCTGTCTCGCGTCCAAAGATCAGTTCATCCGGTTGGGCGAAGAATTGCCGCATCGTCGCCTGAAACGCCGCTTCGCCCAGGTAGCCTGCGCCGCGCCTGTCGTGTTCGTGCAGATTGGGGGCCGTCCGCCAGGGGATATGCAACTGTGCGGCAACGAGTTGCGCCGTCTCGCTGGCTTTCGGCTCCTCGCTGGCGATCAGGCTGTGCAACGCATAGGGCGCCAGCGCCTCGGCCAATGCCCCACAGTGCCACCTGCCCTCAGCGCTCAATCTCCACTGCTCGGCATCCACATCGGGCGTAATCTCCGGCAGCGAGTGTTTGATGAGAATCAGTGTTTGCACTATATCTATCCTCGCCCTCCCGGCTTTCATACAAGCGATGGCGGATGGCGCAATCCCTGAAGAGGCCGCTGCCCATACACAGGAGGTCATCGAGAAGTGGCTCGAGGTGGCACAGATGGATGGGCGACCAATCCCCGAACCGCAGACCTATGACGCACTAGCGAGCGCCTGACAGCTACCCACTCTACCAGGGGATCGGCTGTTGGCCGATGACGATCTGCTGGCCAGCATCGAGGCCCGCCAGCACCTCGTAGCTCTTGCCGTCGCTCAGGCCGATCACCAGCGGAATCGCAGTATATTTGCCCTTGCTGAAGTCGAGCGCGTAGGCCAGCGTCGGGTGATCCTGTGAGAGATCGCTGCCCTGGTTTTGCAGGTTGGTGAGCAATTGTTGTGCGCTTGCCAGCGCCGCCAGCAACTTGCCATGTGACAACACCCCCTTGCCATTGAGTGGAGCGGCCTGCTTGGCATAGGTGATCGCGCTGATCGGGATCAGCGGCACATTGAGGCGCTGCTGTGTGATGATCGTTGCCGTGCAGCGCATTCCCGGCAGCAGGTTGACGCCGCTCACCGTTTGGCCGTCTACGTCAATCAGTACAGGATAGTTCACTATGTTGCCATTTAGCTGGCCCAACGGCGTGATGCCGCTCACCGACCCCTGGAAGGTATGCCCCGGATAGGTGTCTACTGTGAACTTGACAGGATTGCTGGGGGAGACGGAGCCGACAATCTTCTCAGCGACGTTCACCTTCAGTTGCAGCGCTGAGAGGTCCACTAGCTCAATGAAGACGCCGGTGCTGGTGGCGCCGTCGGGCGTATCGCCGGGATGGCCGCCGACCGTGCCATTGATCAGCGCCACCGTGCCATTGTGCGGCGCCGTCAGTGTGGCGTTAGCGAGATTGTCCTGCGCCGTCTGCAAGGTCGCCTGGGCGCTATTCACCTGTGATTGCGCTGTATCCACCTGGGCTTGCGCGGCGGCGTTCTGCGAGTCAGCCTGGGCCTGCGCGGCGGCGTATTGATCCTGCGCCGTCTGCTGGCACTGCTGCTTCTGTGATTGATCATTGATCCTGTTGCAGGCGGTGAGCGCCGATTGCTCCTGGTCATAGGCGGCGTTGACGCTGGCTGTCGTCTGCGCCTGCACCTTGTTGAGATTGGTCTGGGCGTCGTTGAGTTGCGTCTGCGCGTTGTTCACCGCTGTTTGCGCCTCGTTGACGCCATCTTCGAGCGACTTGGTATCCAGCTTGGCCAGTGTATCGCCCTGCGAGACCTGCTGGCCCACCTTCACATCAATCTCGGCGATGGTTCCTGCGCCGCTGAAGTCCACATCGTAGGTGGTTCCCTGCAAGGCGCCGCTGGCGCTGACGCTAAGGGTGATGGCGCCGTTCGTGATTTTGGCAAGCTGTGGGCGTGGCTGGGCGCTGGCAAAGACTCCGACGGCGATGCTGGCGATGGCGGCGAGCAATACAACGGCGGTGATCACAATGCGCCAGGTAGGTTTGCGCCACCACGGCTGCGGCGCCGAGGCGAGCGGCTCACGAATAAACTCCTCGGTGGTCTCATCGTTGGCCAGCGTGTTGGGGGTGTCATCGAGGCTGGAAGGGATGGTGAGTGGCTCTTCGTTCATGGCGTCTCCCTTAATCGCTGCGAGCGTTTCCTTCGTCGGACCGCCTTCCCTACGCGCCTGATCGGCTATGCGCCTGCTGTCATCCACCCCTCGCCTCCTCAATTCACCACATAGCATGCCATACCGTGAGAGTGATTAGAACGCTTGATTACGCCACTATGTTTCTTACTTTGTACAGACGACTCCTCTCAGTATAGCGTTTCTATCCAGGAGATCAACAGCCAAACGCGCCATTGCCCTTGACGAATACCCGTTTGTGTCGCTAGACTGCTTCAGCAGGGCATAATCACGCATATACAGCATGTCGTGAAGGGGCAGGTGGATGGAGACGACGCAATCGGCGGCTGCCTCAGTGAGCGCGGCGGCGCAATCTGCGACGCCCGAAGCTACCCCTTGCTTCCTGTGCGCCTACGGATCACCCTGCCAGACACCGATGATCGAGGGCGAACTGCTGCGCGTGATCGAGCGCGCCACATCCGACCGCCTGCCCGCCATCCTCATCACCACAGCCGATGGTGAGCGCGTCGGCGTTCTCCTGAATGAATATGCCCGCTCGCTGGCGAAGGCGCTGTGTTCGCTGCCGCCGCAACGCTGGCGCGGCCTGCATCTGCGCCTCTATCATCTGCTGCCGCTGACCATCCGCCCATCATCGGCGGCGGATGTGATGCCTGACACTGCGCCCGTCGCCGATGCCGCCGATGCCGCCGATGTCGCCGATTGCGCCGCCACTCCCACGCTCCCCAATGTGGATGATGTGACTGAGAGCCACGCCAGCCGTTGGCTGCGCGCCACACCCATCAGCGCCATCGTGCTCGAACCCGACCTGCTGCTTAACATCACCGATATCAACAATGCCGAATACTGCGTGCGCCAGTATCCCTTGCGGCGGATGGTCCCCTCGGCGCCGACGCTGGCGACCGTGCGCGGCATCGCCATTCACCAGGCGTTCAAGGAACTGCTCAAGAGTGGACGCCATGCGCCGGAGGAACTTGCCGCGCATCGTGATCTGGCGCTGCGCAATCAGGCGGTGGACCTC
>JBDTAI010000484.1:0-3063 GCA_039924685.1 Ktedonobacterales bacterium | reverse complement strand
AACCTCTACCCCTTCTCCGAGACCATTGCCCGCGATGGTGTGACACTCGCCGAGGCCATCGAGAAGATTGACATTGGTGGGGTAACACTGCTGCGTGCCGCCGCCAAGAACTTCGCCGCCGTCACCGTTGTGCCGCGCCGAGAGGATTATGACGACGTGCTGGGCGAATTGCAGGCCACCGGAATTACCAGCGCCGAGACCCGCCGCCGCCTTGCCGCCGTTGCCTTCCAGATGACCGCGCTCTATGACACTGCCATCGCCGAATATCTGCGCCGAGACACCCCCGACGCGTCGTTTCCGGAGGCGCTGACACTGGGGCTGCGTCGGCTGCGCTCACTGCGTTACGGCGAGAACCCGCATCAATCCGCCGCGCTCTATGGCTATGGCACGAGCGATAGACAGGCGCCCACCGGACTCGATGAGCGGCTGGACGGTCAGGATGCGCAGGGCGCGCAGGAGAGCGCGGGCAGCCAACCGGCCATTGCCACTGTGGCGCGCGCGCGACAGCTACATGGCGCCGAACTTGGCTATAACAACCTGCTCGATCTGGATGCCGCGCTCAACGCTGTCGCCAGCTTCACCGCGCCGACCACGGTGATCATCAAGCACACCAACCCCTGTGGCCTCGCCTGCAACGACAACCTTGCCGAGAGTTATCGCCGCGCCCACGCGGGTGATCCCATCTCGGCCTACGGGGGCATTGTCGGCTTCAACCGCGAGGTGGATGCAGCGACCGCCAATGAGGTGGCGCAACTCTTCTACGAAGCGATCATCGCTCCTGGCTATAGCGACGCCGCGCTCGACATCCTGACGAAGAAAAAGAAGATTCGTCTGCTGGCGACCGGCGCTCCCATCCGACCCGAGTCCACGCCTGATCGCTTCGATGTGAGCCGGATGGACCTGCGTCACATCAGCGGCGGCGTGTTGATGCAGACCCCAGATGTGAGCATGGAGGAGATTCGCCGCGACGTGGTGACGGAGCGTGAGCCAACCTTCGAGGAGGTGACGGACCTGCTCTTCGCCTGGAAGACGGTGCGCCACGTCAAATCGAACGCGATTGTGCTGGCGAAGAATCTGATGCTGGTGGGCGCGGGCGCGGGGCAGACCAGTCGCGTCTACTCCGTGCAGATCGCGGTGGACCGCGCAGGTGACAGGGCGCGCGGCAGTGTCTTGGCTTCCGACGCCTACTTCCCCTTCGGTGATGGTGTGGAGACAGCGGCGAAGGCTGGTGTCACCGCCGTCATCCAGCCCGGTGGCTCGATCCGCGACGAGGAATCAATTCGCATGGCGAACAGGTATGGCATCGCGATGATCCTGACCGGCCAGCGCCACTTCCGGCACTAGACGCGATCTCACCCCAGACGCCTCCGCCCTGATGTCCTCCACGGCGGAGGCGCCGCACGACACGTAGGCCGATCTGTGTCTACGCGCAGGCTATCTGGCGCTACGCGACATCTGCGAGTTCTTCAGGATCGCGGTGGACCACACACCGCAGCCCGACGACCCGATCTGCCTCACCCGCGCGGAGTTCGACCAGGCATGCGCAGAACTGCTGGCGGCAGGCGTGCCAATCAAAGCGGACCGCGACGACGCCTGGCGCAATTTTGCAGGCTGGCGTGTCACCTATGAACGTCCGCTGCTGACGCTGGCGCATCTGACGATGGCGCCGACCGCGCCGTGGACCGCCGACCGCGCGCCACTGCCACTGCCAGCGCACGCGCTGCATATCTCCCATGCGCAACGCCACATCGCGCAGCAGGCGCAACGCCACAACGATGCGCTCACCACCATCCCCACCCGCAAGGAGTAGCGTTGGTGAGCGGCGCTATCTCCGTTATGCGCTCAGACGCATGCGCAGTTGCTCTAGCGTATCACTGGCAATATGCGCCAGCGTGTCACGCAGGTGGTCCGGCGTCGCCTGGGCAATCAGCCCCAACAATTCAGCGTCGAGCGCGCCAAAGCGACCGTCGAGCGCGATTTGCACTGCGGCGCGCAATGTCTCCACCTCACCGCGCGCCTCACCGCGCGCCTCACCGCGCGCTTCGGCGTCACGCACCCACATCTGATAGAGTGGGGATGTTTCGATAATTTCTGTGGACATCAGCGCCCTCCGTACAATTGCAAGCATCGTCTGTGGGCCAACCCGTCGCGCGCCAAAAACCGCCAGCAATGCTTCGAGTTCAGGTATCTCATCGGCTGGGGCGCGTTGCTGAATGACTTGCGCCGTCTGCTCGAGGACGGCCTCGGTTCCGCCGCCCTGCATGAAAGGTATCAGTGGTAGCAGACCCGCTACGCCGTGTGCAAGCGCATCCTCCGCCTTCAGGTGATACACCTCGATGCCAATGAAATGCCACTCGAGGATGGGCAAATCATCAGCCTGCTGTGAATAGGGCGACGACACAGGAGTTCCGCCCGCTTCGAGCCAGAGAACGACCGAGAGCACCAGCAGTCCGGTGGAAGTCATCACCCGTGAGCCATACTCGAAAAGCCGCCGACCAATCTCCGGGCGCGCTTTCGCCTCTGCTTCCAGGTCTACGACACATTCCACCTCATGATACGTCACCCGCAGCAAAGTATCCAGTGTTAATTGCGGCCCGACTGCCACCTCGGTTGGCAGTGTCTCCACATAGATGGCGTCGGGTAGCGCCAGATGCAGAATGTCCGCAGGATGCGTCTGTAGCAGGCGTTTGATACCCTGATCCATATCAGGCATAGGCGCTCCTCCCTGATAGCTCCTTCCACGCACATGCGCTGTCTGGAAGAGTATAGCATAGCGCCAGCGATGCGCAGGCGGAAGTTGCGACTTTCCAAAGAGCCGCATTTCGGTGTACGATGCAGGTGGAAGACGACATCCAACGCGGGGTGTCCGCAGAGCGCCGAACAATGTCGTTTGGGTGCAGAAAGCATGAGGAACATCACAAGATGCGCTATTATACCTCCATTCTGGATACCATTGGGCATACTCCGCTGGTGCGCCTGAACGAGATCGCCGCGCACGTTCCACCGCTGGTGCTGGCGAAGGTCGAATATTTCAATCCGGGCGGCAGCGTGAAGGATCGTATC
>JBDTAI010000483.1:0-4886 GCA_039924685.1 Ktedonobacterales bacterium | reverse complement strand
AGCGGCGAGCGAGGTGATGCCATCGGCGCGTGAGTGCTGCCCATCGGCGATCAACGCCTTGCTATTGATGCGTCGGCCAGCGCGTATCTTGTACTCTGCCAGCGCCTCGTTGCCAGCGAAGCCAATCAGCGCGGCGAAGATGCTCAAGGGAATCTGTGTCGGCGTGGCGTTGCGAATCAGGCGAATATACGACTCATAGGCGGCGGCGCCTGCGCTGACAACGATCACCAGCGAGATAAAGGCGCCCGCCAAATCCTCGGCGCGATGGAAGCCATAGGTGTAGCGCATCGTCGCCGGTCGCCGCGCCACCAGAAACGCCGCGAAGAGCGCCACAGTGGTCAGCACATCACCGAAGTTGTGCAGCGCATCGGAGAGCAGACCCGCGCTGCCGCTGATCGCAAAGATGCCAAACTCGATCAGCGCAACGACCAACATTCCGGCGGTGGCAATAGAGACGACGCGCAGCCCATCGGCGCTCTCGGTGGCATGCGGACCGGCGGGCAGATGCGTGTGACCATGCCCGCCGTGCTGTGCGCCGTGATTGGCGTGGTCACTGTGTTGCGCAGCCGACGCCGCCGATGGGGTTGTCTGCGCCATCACAATGCTCCTCTCCAGGCAGGGATCACGGATGTGAAAGTCTGGCGCACGCGACGTGATAGGGGGTGAAGTCCCTCATCTGTGGCGCCACATCTGCACACAGTATAGCCGCTTGACGTGCATGAACGCCACCACACGAACGGGCGGCTGAAGTCCCTGTCGAGATACAAAGGCTGTCTGCGCGGCCTGCGAGATGAAATGGCGCCGTGCAGGGCAATCGCAGTATTCGGCGGTAGTCTTGTGCAAGGGGCATCTGGCGGACGCCGCTCGGCGCCAAACATGATCATATGCGGCATCGGCCCCGTCTGGTCGCCCCACAGCCTGCACAGGCAAGCTTCGCGAAAAGCGCCCAGGCGCCGTCAGCCGCCCGCAGACCAGAGGCGAGCAGCGCAAATCAAGGGGTACGCAGGCGGCGCCGCACGCTGCGCGCCGTTACAAACCACGTCGTATGTCGGGCGTTCGCGCCCGTGATCCACCACCCGTGTCGTGCGCCGGGATTTCAGGTCCGAGATCCCCCTCTGTCTCTAAATCGAGAACGAGACCGGCTCGCCCTGCGTGCGTGACGCCTCATCGGCCTGTTGCTGCGTCGAGGCCGCTGGTCCGCCGCTCACCTGATCAGCGGAGATGGTAGCTGTCTGACTGGAGTTGCCGAGTTGATTGATCCGGCTGGCGATCTGGCCGGAGAAGATCGCGCCCACCACGCCCGCTGCCACCAGCGCAATGCCAGGAATTGCCAGCCAGCGGGGCAGCCGCACGCCAAGCGCCTCATCCAGCGAGAACGTGCCTGGGCCGGTGAGCATCAACGCACTGGCAAGGGCGATGTTAGTGACAGGCAATTCCGCGCCGCCCGAACTCACCCAGATTGGCTTGCCCCAGTGCGTCTTGAAAGTCGCCACACCCATCGAACCAAGCACAGCCAGCGAGCCAAGTGGACTGAGCAGCCCCAGCGTCGTCAACGCGCCGCCGCCAAACTCCGCAGCGCCCGCCGCTATCGCCCAGGGTTTGCTCGGTGTGATACTCTGCGCCTCCATCATCTGGCGGGCGCCCTCGATTCCCGGGCCCTCGAAGGCTCCAAAGAGTTTCTGCGCGCCGTGGCCCAGCATAAAGCCGCCCAGGGTGAGCCGCAACCCCAGCAAGCCGCCATCCATCAGCGCCATGTCTGTCTGTGTTCTCTGTCTCATCGCTTCTTGTACCCTCCCGTAGCGTATCTCAACCGGATCGCGTCTCTGGCGGACGCAACGCATGAGCACATGCAGTCAATTGCATCAATTGCATCAATTGCATCAATTGCATCAATTGCGTGATGCGCTCTCCCATGGAGCCGCAAGCCATATGCCACGGACAGGGGACGATGGGCGATGCAGGCGCGGCTTCAACCGCTGGCGATCTCAGACGGGGGTGAAGGTGACAGGCAGATTGCGCACGCCGAAGACGACGTTGCTTTCCAGCGGATTGAGCGCCACGCCGGGAACGCGCTGAATGTCACGGGTACGCTCCAGCAGCGCTCCCAGGGCGATGCGCGCCTCGAGCCGGGCTAGCGGCGCCCCCAGACAGAAGTGGATGCCGTAGCCGAAAGCGATATGCCGGTTGGGCGCGCGATCCACGACGAACTGATCGGCGTTGGGGAAAGCCGACTCGTCGCGGTTGGCTGAGCCAATGAAGGCAATCACAAACTGTCCGGCGCTGATGGCTTGCCCATGCAGCGTCGTATCGGCGTCGGCCATGCGAAACATAGACTGCACCGGCGAACGGTAGCGCAACACCTCCTCGATGGCACTGGGCAACAGTTGTGGCTCGGCGCGAAGACGCTCCACGGCGGCGGGAGCCTCATCGAAACAGAGGATCGCATTGCCAATCAGGTTGGTGGTGGTCTCGTTGCCTGCGATCAGCAGCAGCACACAGAAGCCGATCAGTTCCATTTCGCTCAGATGTTCGCCGTCAATCTGCGCAGCCAGCAGTGCGCTGATCAGGTCGTCACGCGGCTCGGCACGGCGCTCGGCGATCATCTCGCGGAAGAACGCCGCCATCTCGGCATTTGGATTGCCCTGCTCACTCATGGCGCCACCGCCGCCCGTCACCACCGCATCTGACCACCGCTTGAAGCGGGCGCGATCCTCTGGCGGAATGCCCAGCAACTCGGCGATCACAATCACGGGCAGCGGGTAGGCGAAATCCTGAATGATGTCCATGCTGCCGTTCGGGATGACAGCGTCAAGCAGTTCGCGCACAATCGCAGTGATGCGCGGAGTCAGTTGGGCAACGGCGCGCGGCGTAAACGCCTGTGTCGCCAGATTGCGCAACTGGCGGTGGCGCGGCGGATCAGTATTGATCAGGCTGGCCGAGATGGGATGCTGCGCATAGTCAGCGTTGTTGCGCTTGCCATACTCCGACGAGAAATGGGCATAATCCGAGAGCGCCTCCTGCACGGCGTCGTAACTGAAGGCCATCGCCATGCCGCGTGATCCCTCGGCGATCACCGGCGACTGGGCGCGCATCAGTTGATACCACGGGAACGGGTTGAGCCGTTGATCACTCAATTCATCGGGGGTCATAGCGCCTCATCTCTCTACTTGCCTGTGTACTTGCCGTCGTCTCGGTAGATTCTTCCTAAACTCTACCCCCATCGGCATTCATACCGCCAACTGAACGCCACGCAAGCGGCAGCTAGAAGCGCCATGCGGCGATGGTTGTACGCCACGATGGCAGCGCCGCGCTCGCCCAGCGCCACGTCTGCGAGCCAAGCTCGGTGAGGGTTGGCACTGCGAGCCAGCAACCTACGAGCAGCGCAAAGGCGGCGTAGGCCAGTTGGCCGGTCGAGGTCGGCTCGATGCTGAAGAAGCGTCCCCAGCCAACCTGATACAGAATCACTAGCGGACGCCAAAGTACACTATACTCTGGCGTGTAGTAGCAGAGGGCTTCGAGCGCATAATCATGCGCCTGACAGACCTGCAACGTCCGCTGGTCGAAGAGTACCCCATTGACGCCCACCCAGCATGAGAGCGCGAGAATCAGCAGTGCCGCTAGCTTCGGCCAGAAGGAGCGCGGCGGTCGTCGCAGCCAGAGCGCCAGTGCCAGCGACGCCGGAATGCAGGCGAACAGGAAGAAACGTGGCCCCCAGAACCAGCCGCCATACCACGCCCACCACTTGGCATACCCCACAACCAACCCGACCACAAACACCAGCCATAGCGTATAGATGGACGGCAGGGAAGCGCCACTCTCGGCCTGTGCGGTGGGGGCGCCGCTCTCGGTTTTGAAAAGCCGGAGCGCGGAACGCACGGGGACTGAAGTCCCTTGACGGCGTGACTGGCCTTCGCTTCGCACGGCCTTTTGCGCGTCTGGGGGGAGTCTACCTCCCGCCCGTGTCGTGCGCCGGGACTTCAGGCCCGCGATCCCAAGTGGCAACAGCAGGCCGGGCATGAAGAAGATCAGCCCCTTGCCAAAGGAGAAAAGAATCGAGAGCAGGCCAAAGAGGAAGGGATAGGAGAAACCGGGCAGCCCAGAAAAGGGCATCACCGTTTGATCACCGCCGTTGTTGGCATAGCCACTGGCGAACGGGCTGCCGCGCCGCAGCCACGCCTCAGCGCCGATGAGCGCCAGCGCCGCGACAATTGCCAGCAGGTAGCGCCAGCGCCGCACCTGAAGGCAGCGCGCCACCACCACAGCCAACAATCCGACCAGTGTGGCTGGTGTATTCGCCACGCCGACGACGATCAGCCCCCAGCCGACGAACTCGCGCAACGCGATCTGGCGACCACCACTGCTATTCGCGGCGCCAGTAGGTGGAACGGCCACTAAGACGCCAATCCCCACACAGAGCGCCGTAAACACTTCACTATATGCCAGCATCAGGTGATAGGGAAACATCGAGGCGAGCAGCAAAATCAACAGGAACGCGCGCACAATGGCGTCATCCAGCCGCTCACGCAGCAGCCAGTAGAAGGCGGGCAGCGCGGCGGCGAGCAGCAGCGCATTGTAGCGCGCAAACCACCATGCGGGCGACATAATCACGCGGCCCAGCAGCAGCAGCGGTATAGCGGGCAAGTAGCCGATCAAGGAATATTTGGTGTTCGAGAAGCCACCACCGGCGAGCAACTGTTGCAGCGCAGTGAAGCGGTAGCCAGCGTCGAAGCCGATGCGGTGTGGTAGCAGGAAGAAGTTGGCCAGCAGTGCCAGCGCCATCAGGCCAATCTCGGCGCGCGCTGCGAGTTGATCGTTCGTGAGTGAGAAGACGGCATCAAGCCGACGGTGGAAGTCGTGTCGGATACGGAGCCTGGATGGCATTCGAT
>JBDTAI010000482.1:0-7098 GCA_039924685.1 Ktedonobacterales bacterium | reverse complement strand
AAGTGACCACACCTCCTAACCCCCTCTCCCGCGAGGAGAGGCAAGGAACACTGCGCCCTTCTCTCGCGCCTCACCCGGCGCGGGAGAGGCTGGGAGAGATGTCCATCCCGCTTGACGCCGCACGCCGCACGCTGTATACTCGCCACGCCACAGGCGGAACGCACCGCGATGAGATGCACAGGCGCGTATCTTCGGGTGGCAAGGGGAGGCAACGAGGTGATGCGTGTGAGATTACAGGTGAGGCGGTCTGTGAGATGCGCTACGAAGTGGTCTGAAAGAGTGATCGCGTGGCGAGATGGTGGCGCAAACGTCAACCGTCGGGCGCCAGGCGCGTTGATCGCCTGTCTGCTGTTGAGCCTCGCGCTGGTTGCCTGTGGCAGCCAGCCTCCGCCAAACTTGCCCGGCGGAACGTATAGCAGTGCGCAGTATCACTTCAAGGTGACATATCCCAACGGCTGGCAGACCAACGCCTCGACCCAGGCCAGCGCCACGGCGCCACTGATTCTGATCATCACGCGCTCCAGTGTGCGCAGTGAGCCGGGATCACTGGTCTCCACCTTTACACTCGATGTGCTGAGTTTGCAGGACAAGAGCGTGGCGGCGCTGGCGAAGAAATTGCCCACCAACAAATCACTGACGCGCACGACACTGGCGGGGCTGACCGCGTATACCGATACGCCGCTCCAGCAGCAATCCACCAACGGGCAGGTGACGATCACCCACACCGATTACTACCTTGTCCACGGCGCGTATGAATATCAACTCAGCACTGATGCGCTGACCGGCGATAGCTCGGCGCTCGCCAGCATCGTCAACAGTTTCACCATCATCTGAGCAGCATCAATCCCACAACGAATATGAGGGTGCATATGGCAAAGAATGCGACACCACCGGCAAATCGCCCAAACGAGGCGCTCATCATTGTTGATGTGCAGAACGACTTCTGCCCCGACGGCAAACTCGCCGTGCCGCAGGGCGACACCGTCGTCCCTGTCCTCAACGAATACATCAAGAAGGCAGTGGCGCTGGGCATGCCCGTCTACGCCTCACGCGACTGGCACCCGGCGCATACCACCCACTTTGCGCAAGAGGGTGGACCCTGGCCAGAACACTGTATCCAGGACTCAGACGGAGCGAAGTTTCATCTTAAATTGAAATTGCCACCCGGCGCCGTTATTGTTACAAAAGGCGATAACGAACTGGACGACGGCTACTCGGCCTTCCAGGGACATCTGGCAAATGGCCAGAGCCTGTTCGAAGCTCTGCAAGACTCATCCGACCCGTCACAAAGGGTGACGCGGGTGTACGTCGGCGGGCTGGCGACAGACTATTGTGTCGAGAGGACCGTTCTAAGCGCGCTCGAATCGGGGCTGGCGGTCGTCTGGCTCCGCGACGCATCGCTGCCTGTTGAGATCACGCCCGGCGATGGCGAGGCGGCGGAGAAAGAGATGCTGACCGCTGGCGCCACCGCCATCACGCTTGACCGCTTCCCCGTTCCGAAACCTACAGGCCAGTGACACGTCGAGTAAACGCCGCGATGAACAGCCCTTCGATGAGCAGACCGAAGATCGCTTCGATACCTGCATAGAAGCGTAACGCTGCGCTCAGGGTGTCTGAGGGTTGCAAGCCGCGTCCGTGGAACGATGTGAGGCTCAGTGTCAGCGCGTCAATCACTGTCAGGCTTTGATGCGGCTCCTGGCCAAAGAGGTAAAACACTCCGGCAAAGACGAGGATGACGGTTACATAGGTGACGAGCAGCCGCCACAGATGATACACACCATAGCCCGCGAAGACGCCAAGCGCCAGCGAGAGCGCCCACAGCACAAACAGCCAGGGCGATTGCAGAAAATGCCGTGTCCGCAAGAGGTAGCGGGCATTGTTGAAGCGGTAGCGGCGCTGCATCACTTCGGCGCGATAGTGGTAGCGCGTTGCCTCGGTCGCCAGCCCCTGATCGCGTAGCGCCACCGAGAGCGAGCGATAGGCGCGCGCAGCATTGCCATAGAGTTCCTGGCGCCGCTTGTACTCCTCACGGCTACGCTGATAAGCGCCCACGATCCCCTTACCCGATGCTTTCGCTGCGCGCGGATCGGCATCCGCAGGTGTTGGCCGTGTTTCATCGTCGAGCTTCTTTACTGTATGCCAATCCACCACTGCCAGATTGACATCGTTGAGGTTGGCCTGATCAATTGCCGCCTGGTTGAGATGTGCCTCGTTGAAGCGGGTCGCCTCATCGAACCGCGCCCGGCGCAGGTCGGCATAGGTGAGGTCCGCTTTGGAGAAGACCGCCTGCTCAAGATGTGCCTCATAGAAGGTGGCATGGTTCAGCGTGGCGTCGGCCAGATAGGCGCGCTTCAGCGCCGCGTCGGAGAAGTCAGCCCCAACGGCGCTGGCGCCTTGCAGGTTGGCATGTTCGAGGGTGGTGTGGCGCAGGATCGCATGCTCCAGATGCGCCTCATCCAGCAGTGTTTCATTCAATGATGCGCCCCATAGTGAGGAGTCTTGCAATTTGGCGGCGCGCAACACAGCGCCATCGAGCATTGCGCGGTCGAGGAATGCGCCGACAAGCGTAGCCTCGCTGAGATAGGCGCCTTTAAGATTGATATATCCGGCGATAATGCCATCCAGTTGCGCTTTACCCAGAATCGCGCCTTCGAGCTGTGCGCCAGCGAGGATTGCGCGGCGCAGGTTCACTGCCGAGAAGTCAAGCGACGAGCGCAGAAGCGGGTTTTTCTTTGCCTCTTCGAGCCGCTGCTCGGCCAGCGCCATCGTCGCTCCTGTGGCAAGCGTATACTTCGCCAGCCAGTAGACATCTGCTCCGGTCAGCCGCACACTGGCGAACGGCGCATCTTTCCGCGTTGAGTTATCCTGTAGGCCGCGCAGATATTTCACTCGCTCACCGTCTATGAGGTCGCCCCACTTGAGGGGTGGTGTATCGTGGCGATTGCCACTGGATGTACTCATCGCTTCCCTCCCACCTTGTAGCGGCCAGTATAGCGGGGATAGAAGCACCTGTCAACTACCTGAGATGTGATACGGGGTATGATGGGTGAGCAATGGACAAACAGCAGCATTGGAGTTGAGTGATGCCAACCGATAACGAGCAGCGCAGCCAGCGCGATAGTTCACAAGCGCCCAAATATCATCCGGCGGATTCGTTTGCCTCGCCGCGCTTCGCGGGTGTGCGAACGTTTGCGCGTCTGCCACATACCGATGACCTCGACGGCGTGGATGCGACGATTATCGGCATTCCGTTTGATACAGGAACGAGCTATCGTCCTGGCGCGCGTTTTGGCCCGGCAGCAATCCGCGACATATCGGCGCTGTTGCGCCCCTATAATGCAGGGGCCGGGCAGGATGTCTTCAACTCGCTCTCGGTGACGGATGGCGGTGATGTGGCGATTGTGCCGGGCTACATTGAGGACACGTATGAGCGCATCGAGCGCGATCTGCGGCGTATCCATGCTGCGGGTGTGACGCCAATCTGCCTGGGTGGCGACCACTCGATCACGCTGGCCGAGCTACGCGCCGCCGCTGCCACGCATGGTCCGGTGGGGCTGGCGCATTTCGACGCGCATAGCGATACCTGGGACGCCTACTTCGGGCGCAAATACAACCACGGCACGACCTTCAAGCGGGCGCACGAAGAGGGGCTGCTCGATCCGGCGCGAGTGATCCAGGTGGGCATGCGCGGCCCACTCTACGCGGCGGAGGACTACGAGACGGCGCGCGGCCTGGGCTTTGCGTTGATTGACAACACCGAGTTACGCCAACGCGGCCTACCAGATGTAATCGCGGCGGTGCGCGAGCGGCTTGACGATGGCCCGGCTTTCCTCACCTTCGATGTAGACTTCGTAGACCCGGCCTATGCGCCAGGAACCGGCACGCCGGAGGTTGGCGGCGTTACCAGCTATGAGGCGCTGACCCTGCTTCGTGGCCTGCGCGGGTTGAATTTCGTCGCATTCGATGTAGTGGAGACGCTGCCCGCCTACGATCCCGCACAGATTACCGCGCTGCTTGCCTCCAATGTCACCTATGAGTTCCTGACGCTGTTGGCGGCCCGCAAGTCTGGACAGTAGCCGATCTACCCTAGCCGTTTGCGCTCGTCGGGCATCGCATCGTGGGCGCGCAATTGCTCGATCAGCCATGCCTCGTCGGAGATGGGGACTTTGAACTTCTCGGCTTTGGCGAGCTTGCTGCCCGCCGCCTCGCCGACGATCAGGTGGTCGAGCGACTTGCTCACTGAGGAGGCGATCTTGCCGCCGAGCGACTGGATCGCCTGCTCCGCCTGGCCGCGTGTCAGGCTTGCCAGCGATCCTGTCAGCAGGAAGGTCTGGCCGCTGAACGGCAGATTGGCGATGTCGGCTGCGCTCTCGTCGTCGGGCAGGCGCAGTTGCAGCCCCGCTGCGCGCAGTTTCTCCATCAGCGCACGGTTCTCCGCCTCCTGCGACCACTGGACCACGCTCTGCGCAATCGTCGGCCCCACGCCATCCAGCGCCGCGATCTCGTCTTCGGAGGCGGTCAGGATCGCGTCCATCGAGCGCAATCCCTCGGCCAGCGTGAATGCCGCCTTCTCGCCGATATGGCGGATGCCCAGCCCGAACAGCACATAGGGGAACGGGCGCTTCTGGCTGGCGGCGATGGCGTTGATCAGGTTCGCGGCGCTCTTTTGCTGGAAGCCCGGCAGTTCTAATAGCTGCTCGCCGGTGAGTGCGTAGAAGTCCGCGGGATCGCGCACGAGGTCCGCCGTCACCAGCCGCTGCACGATCATCTCCCCCAGTCCCTGAATATCCATCGCGCCGCCGCTGACGAAGTGCTGCAATCCCTCCAGCTTGCGCCCCGGGCACTCAACATTCGGGCAGTAGGTGACTTTCCCCTTGCCTGAATCCTCGCGCACCACTGGTGTCTGGCAGACGGGACAAACGGTGGGCGGCTCCCACTCGCGCTCAGAGCCGTCGCGTAGCTCTACCAGCGACTTCACCACGCCAGGGATCACGTCGCCGTGGCGCTGCACCACCACGGTATCGCCGATGCGCAGGTCTTTGCGCCGCACCTCGTCGAAGTTATGCAGTGTCGCCTTCGAGACCATCACACCCCCGATGGGGATCGGCGCGAAACGGGCGTTGGGGATCAGCGCGCCCGTGCGGCCCACGTTCACCACGATGTCGCGCAGTTTAGTGTTGGCCTCGATGGGCTTGAACTTGTAGGCGATGCCCCAGCGAGGATCGCGCGCCACCACGCCAAGCTCCTGCTGCTGCCACCTGTCGTTGATCTTGATCACGGCGCCGTCAATGTCGTAGGGGACGTTGAAGCGGTTGGTCTCCATGCGGTCGGCATATGCTTGAGCCTGCTCCAGCGTCTCTACCCGCTGAATGAGATCGCTGACAGGAAAGCCCCAGGCGCGCAGCCATTCCAGCGTCTGCTCCTGGCCCTCCGGCTCCGGCGCGCCCTCGATGCGCGCGATTTGATAGGCCAAAAACGAGAGGCGACGCGCGGCGGTCATACGTGGGTCTTTCTGGCGCAATGATCCGGCGGCGGCGTTGCGAGCGTTGGCGAGCAGGTGGGGTGTCGTCTGCGTGCGTTCGGCCTCGTCTTCAAGCTGCTGGTTGAGCGCCTCGAAGTCGGCGTGCGCCATGTAGATTTCGCCACGCGCCTCCACAAGCGCGGGGATCGGAGCCCCTGCATCGGCGCGCAATTGTTGTGGAATGCTGCGAATCGTTCGCACGTTGGCGGTGACGTTCTCGCCCACCTCGCCGTTGCCGCGTGTGGCCCCAATCGTGAGCGCGCCGTTTTCGTAGATCAGGTTCATGCTGCTGCCATCAATCTTTGGCTCACAGATGAAGGTAAAGGTGGCGTTGGGCAGCACGTTCTGGTTGCGGGTATACCAGGCGCGCAGTTCGTCGGGACTGCGCACATTGGCGAGACTGAGCATCGGCGTCAAGTGGCGCACTTTGGCAAAACCACTGGCGACCTCGCCGCCGATCTGCTGCGTGGGCGAGTCGGGCGTGATCAGGTCGGGATGTGCCTCTTCGAGCGCTCGCAATTCCCGCATCAGATCGTCGTACTGCGCGTCAGACAGCGTTGGGTTGTCGAGCACATAGTAGGAGTAGTCCGCCGCTCGGATGCGCTCACGCACTTCGGCGGCGCGTTTCGCCTCTGGCGTTGCTGGTGTTTCACTGCCCATTGTGCCACTCAGTTCGCTCAGTTCGGCCACGACTTCCGCCTCATTCGCCATAGGTCGCCCCCTTGATATGCTGGTATGCCGCGATAGCTCGCCTCGTAGTCTAACACATCTCCCGCTTCATACAAGCTCACACTCTTCCAAGCTCACATTCTGCCACGACACGCGAAGTGCGGCAACTTCCGTAATATTCGGTCAGTCGCCGCACCTCACGAGCCACGTCACTTCAGGTTCGGGTCACTACATGGAGCGCCCAGCGACTACCGCTCCATCCAGCGCCTCACCCGCAGCGCCGAGCACTCTCATCGCCAGCTTGCGCTCGACGTGTTTCATGCCGGAGCGGCCATTCCTGCGCAACAGCAACACAAAGATCACGAAATGGATGACAAGCGCCGCTGGAACGAAATGCGTGGGAATTAGCCATGCCAGTCCCAGATGATAGTGTCCGGCGATGTTGAAGCCGATTCCCAGTGCAAACGCATTTATCAGGTCCGCTGTGCCTTCCAGATTGAAGAGCCAGACAAACACCAGCGCGCTACGCCAGGACGACCGCAGGGCTATCAACGCCAGAAATGCCAGGACGACCGCAAGCATATCGCCAACGGCCTCCGGAACAGCGAACGCTGCGGGCAAGGAGGCATCCGCCACTGTAGGAACCAGGAAGCACAGCCCTACCGTCCGAAACGTGTGAAAGAAGGAGCGGCGTCAACGCCTGGGCGAGCGGACGCCCCTGTATGCGCGGATAGAGAAACCACCGGGCAATCAACCCGAACGACACCAGACTGAGCGCGAACTGTGCGCCAAAGACGACAGTAGCAATCATACCAACCTCCATCGCTCGTTCCACATCACCCGTGGCGCCCATCGCTCCCGTGGTGGATGTTCCCGGCGCCGCCCGCACGTGCGGGCGGCGCCGGGAA
>JBDTAI010000481.1:0-4782 GCA_039924685.1 Ktedonobacterales bacterium | reverse complement strand
GTAGTAGACATCCACCGCCTGGCGGGCGTAGTGGGCCAGTTCTTTGGCGTCGTGGGTGTGCCACATGATGTGGCTCTCCGTCATGCCGTAGTCCAGGTACCACTGCCAGCGTTGGCCGCGCCAGTAGTCGAACCACTGCTGCTCCTGTTCGGGCGGGATGAAGTATTGCATCTCCATCTGCTCGAACTCGCGGGTGCGATAGGTGAAGTTGCCTGGGCTGATCTCATTGCGGAACGCCTTGCCGATCTGCGCGATGCCAAATGGTGGCCGCTTGCGCATGCTCTGCTGCACGTTCTGAAAGTTGACGTAGATGCCCTGCGCCGTCTCTGGCCGCAGATAGACCAGCGCGGCGTCCTCCTCTACCGGCCCCATGAAGGTCTTGAACATCAGGTTGAACTTGCGCGGTTCGGTGAGTGTGCCACGCATGCCGCAGTTGGGGCAAACATCCAGGTTGCCGTAGTCCTCGATCACATGATCGGCGCGGAAGCGGGCCTGGCAGTTGGTGCAATCCACCATCGGGTCGGTGAAGACCTCCTCATGGCCGGATGCCTGCCAGACGCGACGCGCCATCAGGATGCCAGCGTCAAGCCCCACCACGTCGTTGCGCAGGCGGGTCATCGCATCCCACCACGCCCGTTTGACATTGTTCTTCAACTCGACGCCGAGGGGGCCATAATCAAACACCGCATTGAGTCCGCCGTAAATCTCGCTATTCGGGAAGATATAGCCCCGCCGTTTGCACAGCGAGATGAGGTCCTGCATGCGGTCGGGTTCAGCATTCTTGGGCTTCTGCGGCTTCTCCATTGCGATTATCTCCTCTCGGCGTCATGGGTCGTCAGCATATGGCTCGGCGCCTGACAAAGAAAGGGAGGCAGGGGCGAGCAACCCCGGCCTCCGTCGGCGCGTGTGCGTGAATGAGTGCGCGTGCGGCATGACGCCTCATCTAGTTGGTAATGGCATTCTATCGCCGCGTCCGCCGCTCTGTCAATTGCGCTCGATACTAGCCGAATATGAAACGAGACGCCGTATGCTAGTGTGCATACAGCGTCTCGTTGGCTCGTGTTTGTTCGCGCCGATCTGTGCGGCTTTCAACTGCTGGCGCCCACACCTCTAACATAGCCGACGATGCCGACGATGGTGACGATCAGGCAGATGACGATGGCGATAATCGAGAGCACAAGCCCGACGGTCGCCAGCATGCGGCGGTTGGTGGAGCGCCTGCCGAGAATACTGAAGATGACGCCAAGTACAGGCAAGATAAAGCCACAAATGGGTATCCATGACACAAGCAAGCCAAGAATGCCCAATATCAATCCGGCAATGGCCATACCGGCGCCACGGTCAGGCACAACGACCGGCGCCGCATAGCCGCCCGCGCCATAGCTCTGGCCATAGCCTTGTGTGGCATAGGGAGCAGGTTGTCCCTGTTGTTGCTGCGGATACTGTGGCTGCTCTGGATACTGCGGCTGCGAGGGATAGATCGGTTGTTGTTGTTGTTGTTGTTGGTAACCACCCTGCTGCGAGTAATCAGGCGGTTGCTGTGGATATTGTGGTTGCTGTGGTTGCTGTTGGTAGCTTCCTTGATTGGGTTGCTGCGGTTGCTCAGGATCGTATCCATAGGGGGGTTGCGAACTCATGCTTTTCCTCTCCTCCTGCTGCTGCCTCCTGCCATTGACATCGCGCAGACACATTACAGCGGCGGCCCGGCAGTAAAGCGCCTCGTCGCTCTCGCCCACACAGACAGCACACTTTCGTGTCACGCCAACCGGATTACGCCAACCCGGTTACGCCAGCGGCGTATGGTGGCGCGGCGACTCGCAGCCTGCGCAGTGGGTGGTGGCGGGTTGTGTCTCAAGCCGACGCAGCGCAATCGGCGAACTGCACACCTCGCAGGCGCCATAGAGACCGAGCGATGCGCGTTCCAGCGCATGTTGCGCGCGCCGTAGATCACCCTGCAACAGGGGTAGCAATGCCTGCCGCAGTTCCGGGCTGGTGTTCATGCCGCCCAGTTCATCGCCCTGCAGGGTGGGCGATTCGAGTTCGCAGATGGCGAGCAGCAATGCCACATGCTCGCGTTCGAGCCGCCGCAACGCCTGCGCCAATGGCGCGCGCCGCCGCTCAGCCTGGTAGAGCGTGCGCCCGTCGCCGATCATCTCTATGAGCGACGCATGACTGACGTAACCCGTCTGACTTGCGCGCACGCCATGTGTTTTACCACCTCTGGAGCCTGCATGTTGTTGTCGTTGACTCTGCCGCGCAGGCTCCTCAAACCCAGCTGTCCCCACGTCATGCTTCCCTTCCAGGCGATCCCTCATGGTCGCCCCCAGCGCGTCTTGTTCTAGCGCCACCCGGCTCTCGATGGCCGTTGACCACTCTTGCACTACAAAACGAACGCCATCCCTCAAAGCAACATCGAACCCAGCAGTACTTCAACATGCGCTGGCGCTAGAGCGAACGGTACTGGGCATCCGGTGGATGCCCCTACACGACATCGCATGACCGGGGGCTTCGCATATTGGGCGCCATCCTGTTTGACACCCCATCGCGCCAGAGACTATACTGCCCGTGTAGTCTGCGTAGAACACCCGTGATCAACGGCGTCTCATGCTGCTTTCAGGGCAGGTTGGATGCGCTACGCAGCAGGCAACAGCTTTACGACAAACAGCTTAGAATCCAGATATATCCATGTAATGACATGAGAGGTGTACAGGATGACAGAGCGCGACAGCGAGGAGCAAGTGAATGGGCGGCCCGAGACAGCGCACGAGCCAGCCACCGATGGGGCGGCCACATCAGCCATGCCAGCCGATCTGGTAGGCGCCCAGGCGCAGATCGCCGAACTTACTGCCCAACTCACCGCCGCGCGCGCCGAAGCCACGCAAAACTGGGACAAGTTCCTGCGTGAGCGCGCCGAGATGGATAACTTCCGCAAGCGCCAGGAGCGTATCGTCAGCGACCGCGTGCGCCGCGAGAAACGCGAACTGCTGGGCAAGGTGCTGGAGGTGGTTGACAACCTCGACCGCGCCCTGCGCTATGAGGACACGCTTGACCGCGAGGGACTTCAGCAGGGGTTGCGCATGCTTCAATGGCAGCTCAACGAGTTGCTGAAGAATGAAGGGCTCGCGCCCGTGCCGACCGTTGGCGAGCAGTTCGATCCCTTTGTGCATGAGGCGATTGAACTGGTGGCCTCGGCGGACCATCCAGAGGGTGTGGTGGTCGAAGAGGTACGCAAGGGCTACAGGCTGGGCGATGAAACGCTGCGCCCTGCACGTGTCAAGGTCAGCGCCGGAGCCGATGGCGAGACCGGCGCCGCCAACTCGTCTAGCATATCCAACTCCTAGCGCAGTCTGGCGTACACGATACATATGGATTACAAGGACTATTACAAAATCCTCGGTGTGAGCCGTAGCGCCAACGCCGACGACATCAAGAAGGCATTCCGTCGGCTTGCGCGCAAATATCATCCTGATGTGAATCCCGGCGACAAAACCGCCGAGGCGCGCTTCAAGGAGATCAACGAAGCTTACGAAGTGCTTTCCGACCCTGATAAGCGCCGCAAGTACGATACGCTTGGCCCCAACTGGCAGGAGCAATTCGGTCCGTCGGCGTCGGGAACCCGCGCGCGCGCCAATCCCTTTGGGCGCAGCCGTAGCAGTGGCGGAGGGGCCAGCGATGCTGGCTCACCCTTCGACTTTGGCGATCCGACAGGCACAAACTTCTCCGACTTCTTCGATACGCTCTTTCGTCGCGCTGGCTCACCCAGTTCAACCAGTTCCAGCGGCTCGACCACCAGCACGATCCGCCGCAAGGGCGATGATGTGGAGCGGCCCGTCGAGATCACGCTACGCGAAGCGTTCAACGGCACAACACGCACCTACACCATCCAGCAGACCGAGCCGTGTGTCACCTGCAATGGCACAGGGCGTATCACTGGCAAGATTTGCGGCGTATGCAACGGCACAGGTGTGGTCGAGCGCAGTCGCAAGCTGGATGTAAAGATTCCGTCGGGCGTGGATAACGGCTCACGGGTGCGTGTGACGGGCGAGGGACAGCCCGGCGTTGGCGGCGCGGCAAAGGGCGACCTGATCCTGATCGTCGCCGTGCGCCCCGATCCGGCCTTCGAGCGCAAGGGCGACGATCTGCTCGTCACCGCGCAGGCGCCACTGACCACTGCGGTGCTTGGTGGCGAGATTCCCGTTCCCACGCTGGATGGCAAGCGTGTGTTGCTTACCCTGCCGCCAGAGACCCAGAACGGTAGAGTCTTCCGGCTGGTGGGTAAAGGTATGCCCAAAGAGAGCGGCGACGGGCGCGGCAATCTGCTGGCGCGCATCGAGGTGACACTCCCGCAGAAACTCTCCCCCCGTGAGAAGCAACTCTTCGAGGAACTGGCCCGCCAGCGCGGCCTCTAGATTGGGCCAGAAAATCGGGTCAGAAGCTAAAAGCCGACGCTGGGCTTGACACACCATCCCCGTGGACAACTGCACCTTCTGGTACACCACCGAGTACCTGAAGACGAGCGGCTCGTTCAACTGGAGCACACAGATCGTTTCCTTCAGGTTCCCGGCTGTTAATTCTCGTTGATCCTGGTTGTCATGCAGGCAATGCACAAGCGACCTGTATACATGACGACCGACTGATGGCCAACTACTTGCTCAGGCGGGTGGCTGGCCATCTTCGTTGCACATCTTGTTTGCGTTTCTCTTACCGAACAGTCGCTCACCGCGCACTGGCAGATCTTCTTGACATGCTCCAGCCACTGCTGGTATACTGGCGCTGCTGCCT
>JBDTAI010000480.1:0-2598 GCA_039924685.1 Ktedonobacterales bacterium | reverse complement strand
ACGGCCAAGCATCCCTGGCTGACAGTGGACCACAGCTTCACACAGGCGGGCAACTTGCGCATGGGTGAGCAGGTGCTACGCGCCGATGGCACGACCGCCACGGTAGTGGCCGTGCGCGTGGTGGCAGGCGCCGCCGCCATGTGGGACTTGACAGTCAGCCATGTTCATACGTTTACTGTGGGGCAGGACCAGTTCGTCGTCCATAATTGTGGCGACGGGAGCGGGTCGCAGGTTGCATCGAGTAGCGGATCAAGTGGCAATAACACCATAGATTTATACCGCTCAGTTGGAGTGCGGGAATATCAGTCGATCACAAGTACGGGAGGGTTTCAACCTGGCGGGAATAGTCTGGAGGCTCGGCAGTTCGTGCTATCTCAAGACGAGGCACTGGCATTTGCAGCTAGAGATGTGAGCAAAGTCGCCGTCTTCAGAGCAACGATTCAAGCATCGGCATTGGATGCGTTTGATTTCTCAACGACCATTGATACGTCAATATTCCCACAAGGAGTAGTTACCGTCCAGCCAGGAGAGCAAAGCGAGATCTTCCATCTCGCGTTAATTTCCATAACGCAGGTACTGTAAAAGCGCGTGGAGGGCGAGATGTTCATCGCACGAGTGAAATTCTTCCAACGCAGAGAAGGCACACGAGGGTGGCAGCCGCGATCTGGCTATCATCCGCAAGTCGACGCAGGTGGAGTCTACACTTCCTGCGTAATTGAGAGTTTGGATGACGACACAGTTTTTGATTTCGATAGAGAGTATGTGGTCAAGTTACGCCTGCTAGTGCCTGAACTGTATGCAGATGCATTCTCTGTTGACAGCCGAATATGGTTCTATGAGGGACACAGACCTGTAGGAGAAGGCACGATCCTTAAAACAGAATCGTAAAGGCCAGAGCTACCATCTCAGTTACGAGCACAAACCAGGCGAGCTTGACGCATAGGCAATGCGTGTGAGCACCGTCAGCACGGTGGCCACCAGCCTGCCAGCGGGAACCGACACCCAACGCTACTGCTATGATGAGCAGAACCGCTTGACGGCGGCTGGCTCCGTCGGGTCGCTGCCCTGTGGCACGGTGACGGCAGGCAGTCTGACCAGCGCGCAGTATCAGGCCAACTACAGCTACGATACGCTGGATCGGCTCACCAGCGGCTATGGCGGCGCGCATGTCTATGGCGACAGCGCGCATACGCATGCCACCACCGCGCTGCAAGTCGGCCTCGCGCCACAACCCGCCTACTCCGCCGCCTATGATGCGGCAGGCGAGCTGATCTGCCGTGCGCCGACCTCGGCCACCACCTGCCAGGGCAGTAGCAGCAGTTGGACCGGCGCCGTCATGCGCGCCGACAACGAGGGGCGCTTGGCCCACTGGCAGAGCGCGCCCGGCAGCAGCCCTGCCACCACCCCATAAACCATGTGCCTCTTCACGAGTGGCGGCGTCTTCTGCTCAGGGGCTATACTATCCTCACCAACATCCCCCGTCCGAACATGAGCAGTGGAAGGGACCTTCACAGATGACCAGTACAACCAGCCAACGCGCCCTCACCCTGGATGACATCTTCGCCCTTGAGCAGGTGGTTGACGCACAGATCAGCCCTGACGACGCGCAGATCGCCTACGTCGTCACCCGCGACCACACCGAAACGCCGGAGGGCGTCGCCAAGCCCACACAGGTGCCGGAGGCCAGTATCTGGCTGGCCGACGCCACTGGTGCGACACCCGCCCACCGTGTGACGTTTGGCTCGCATAGCGATAAACTGCCGCGCTGGCGTCCCCATGGTCGCACGCTGGCCTTCCTCTCGGATCGTGAGCAGCGCGATACGCATCAGGTGTATGCGTTGTCGCTGGCGGCGGGCGGCGAGGCATGGCGGCTGACCAATGCCAAAGGTGGCGTGACCGATGTGGCGTGGAGTCCTGATGGCGCGCGCATCGCCTTTCTGGCGACCGACGCCGAGAGCGAAGACGACGAACGCCGCAAGCGCGAACAGGGCGGCGCGCAGCTTCTCGACCACGACTACCTGTTTACCCGCCTGTGGGTGTGCGACGTGGCTGATACGCCGGATGCGCCCACAAGCGAACCACGCGCCATCACGCCGCCGGAGTATCAGGTGCGCGGATTCGCCTGGTATCGTGACGGTTGGGCAGTCGTCAGCAGCCCCACACCCCAGGAAGATGACGTCTGCCTGCCATGGACGCTGCTCTATGTCATGGAGCGCCAACCTCCGCAGACACTCTGGCAGGGAACGTTCTCAATTGGGCCACTGGCTGGCTCACTGGATGGGCAGGCGCTGGCCTGGCTGCATGGCGGCGCCAACGCACAGGAGACCTCCGACGAAGTGTGGGTGTTGCGGGCGGACGGTGAGCCGCGCTGCATCCTGCGTGATTACGCTGGTGGCACGGCCTGGGTAGGCTGGGCGCCGGATGGCGCGTCGCTGCTGCTGGGCGCCTTCGCAGGAACACGCTCGCTGGTGGGGCGGCTCGATCTGGCGAGCGGGACGGTTGAGCCGCTGATCGCCGGGCGCACACTGGCCGCCTCGTTCATCAATGGCGGCGACGCCTGGGTGAGCATGAGCCGCGATGGCACGCGACTGGTCTGCG
>JBDTAI010000479.1:0-6474 GCA_039924685.1 Ktedonobacterales bacterium | reverse complement strand
GGCGCAGGTGCGCTATGGTCCCTTCCGCGCCGATATTGCGCTGCCAATGGCTGTGCGACTCGACGACGTGGCCGCCACCTATCGGGATGGCTTCCTGCGTGTGACGCTGCCAAAGGTGACGGTGAGTGATCCACCCAGCGCCTCCACGCCGAAGCAGCGCGAAAAGGGCGATGGCGCGCAGGGCGCACGGTCTGGCTCCTCACGCGATGCGGCGCCAGTTGGCGTAGGCAACGTTGGCATAGTTGGCATACTATGATGTCGTTCCTGATGTCGTTCCTGATGTCACAACAACCATTTATTCCACAACTATCACTCAGCCGGAGAGCGAGATAGAGGTTTTCCATGTTCGACGACGATTTCAACGACGCCCACGATAGTACTCACGACGCCACGCATGAGGAACAACAGCCAGCGCATGATGCGGCGCCCGCAGCGCTCGGTGATGCGCCTGTTTCCAGCGCATCCGATACATCCAGCGAGATCACTGCTGCGATGGCCGCCGAGGCGCCTGCTGGTGAGGCGCCTGCTGGTGAGGCGGCGGAGGAAACAGGCGAACCGCAGCCAGAGGCGCTATCTGATGCGCCAGTGGTGGATCAACCAGCTAATGAGCAAACTGGCAATCCAGTGAGTGATGTGAGTGATGTGAGTGATGTGGGTGATATCGGCACACTGGCCAATCCTGTCGAGCCCGACGTGGAGATTCCCGGCGAACTGCCAATTCTGCCGCTCAAAGACACCGTGATCTATCCCTTTGCCGTGATGCCGCTGGGTGTCGGCAAGGACCGCTCGATCCGCCTGATAGACGACGTGATGCGCGGCAACCGGCTGGTGGGGCTGGTGGCGCAGAAGGATGAGGATGTCGAAGAGGCCGGACCCGACGATGTCTACCGTGTGGGCGTTGTGGCGCGTATTGCGCGGCTGTTGCGCATCCCCGACGGCACGATCCAGGTGATCGTGCAGGGGCTTGATCGCATCGCTATAGACGAGTTCACCGCTGAGGAGCCATTCCTGCGGGCGCGTGTGCATGCGCTGCCCGAAACCATGCAGGATGGCATGGAGATCGAGGCGCTGCAACGCAACGCGGTGGACCTCTTCCAGCGGATGGTCAACCTGGTGCAGTATCTGCCCGACCAGCTTGGTCTTGCCGTGATGAACATGGAAGATCCGCGCCAGATCGTCTACCTCATCGCCAGCAGCGCACAGATGGACCTCGAACTGCGCCAGCGGCTGCTTGAGATGAACTCTGTGCGCGAGAAGCTGGAGCGCGTGACGGCCTTCCTCACCCGCGAACTCGAAGTGCTGGAACTGGGCAAGAAGATTCAGAACGAGGCGCAGGAGGAGATGGGCAAGGCCCAGCGTGAATACTTCCTGCGTGAACAACTCAAGGCCATCCAGAAGGAACTGGGCGAAGAGAACGAAGAGGCGGCGGTCGTCAATGATCTGCGCGAGAAGATCGAGCAGGCGCATATGAGCGAAGAAGCCTACAAAGATGCGCAGCGGGAGTTGTCGCGCCTCGAAAAGCTGCCCACCGTCTCGCCCGAATACTCGGTGATCCGCACCTATATCGAACTGCTGGCCTCGCTGCCGTGGGACAAGAGCACCAGCAAGCCGATTGACGTGGCGTATGCCCGCGAGGTGCTCGACGAAGACCACTACGACCTCGAAAAGATCAAAGACCGCATTCTCGAATATCTGGCGGTGCGGCGCCTGCGCGAAATTCGCCACAGTGGCGAGGCGGAGGCAGCCGAGGCCAGTGGACCAACCGAGGGCGCCGTAGCGCGCGAGCCAGTGGTGGAGACCGCAGCGACCGCAGCGAAAATGTCGGTCAGCCGTGAGCCGATCCTGTGCTTCGTCGGGCCGCCGGGGGTGGGCAAAACCTCGCTCGGCCACTCCATCGCGCGGGCGCTGGGGCGCGAGTTCGTGCGGATGTCGCTGGGTGGCATCCACGACGAGGCAGAGATTCGCGGCCACCGCCGCACCTACATCGGCGCCATGCCGGGGCGCATCCTGCAATCGCTGCGTCGGGCCGGAACCAACGACCCGGTCTTCATGCTCGACGAGGTGGATAAGATCACGGCCGACTGGCGTGGCGACCCCTCCTTCGCGTTGCTGGAGGTGCTTGACCCCGAACAGAACAACACCTTCCGCGACAACTACCTTGATCTGCCGTTCGATCTCTCGAAGGTGATGTTCATCGCCACCGCCAACGCGCTCGATCCGATCCCCGCCGCCCTGCGTGACCGTATGGAGGTGCTGGAACTGGCGGGCTACACCGAGGAGGAGAAACTGCACATCGCGCGGCGCTATCTGCTGCCCAAGCAGACTGCCGCCAACAGCCTCAAACCTGAAGAGATCACGCTCCCCGACGCGACGCTGGTTGCGATCATCCGCAACTACACACGCGAGGCAGGCGTGCGCAACCTCGAACGCGAGATCGGCTCGATCTGTCGCAAGCTTGCGCGCCAGATCGCCGAGGGCAAGGACGGCGATCCGCTGGTGACGCCCGACCGGCTGCGCGATCTGCTGGGGCGGCAGCGCTACTTTGCCGAGGCAGCGGAACGCATTGATCGGCCCGGTGTCGTCACCGGCCTGGTGTGGACGCCGGTGGGTGGCGACATCCTCTTCATCGAGGCGGCGATGATGGCGAGCCATGAGGGTCAGTTGACACTCACTGGCCAGCTCGGCGACGTGATGAAAGAGTCGGCGATGGCGGCGCTCACCTATGTGCGTTCCAATGCGCAGGCGCTGGGCATTGATCCGCGTGTCTTCGAGAACAAAGAGTTCCACATCCATGTACCGGAGGGCGGCATCCCGAAAGATGGTCCCTCGGCGGGCATCACCATGACCACCGCGATCTACTCGCTGGTGACGGGGCGCAACGTGCGCTCGGATGTGGCGATGACGGGCGAGATCAGCCTGCGCGGCAAGGTGCTGCCCATCGGCGGCCTGAAAGAGAAGATTCTGGCGGCGCATCGGGCGGGCATCACCACCGTGATTCTCCCCAAGCGCAACGAGCCGGACCTGGAAGACCTGCCAGTGGAACTGCGCAGCCAGATGACCTTCATTCCAGTGGACGATGCGCGCGCGGCGCTGGCGGCTGCCATCGAAGGCGGACTGCCCACGTTTCGTCCATCGGTGAGCGAACTGCCCGGCAGCCGCGACACGCATGAGCGTGATGAGGCGCGGGGTGACACCGGCGCAGCCGATCTCGTGGCCAGCCCCAGCTAAGTCGCCAGATCGCCGACATACTGCTGTTTGACGATGTGATCGGGTACTGGATCGCAGGGGTTGATTCGTAGCCTGAAGGCCACGGGTAATCTCACCAGCCAAAATGATCAGTACCCGCTCACGGGTTTACACGGCATCAAGGGCTGAGAAAGAGGCGCGAGGAGGCGCGAGGAGCGTTGTAGGGGCGTCTGACAGACACCAATAGCCATCAGCCCCGCGCGAAGAAGAGGCCGCTGACGACGGCATTGGCCGAGCCGGGGCTGTTGGTGATCTGAAGCGCGATATGGCCGCGCACCTTCCATACCAGATACTCACCGCCGCCAAACGCCGCCACGCTGTGTGAGTCGAGCAGCGTATTGCGCGTCGGATCGAGCAGGTCCACTGTCTGCGCCCGTTGCAGTTGATCCCAATCCACCAGATACAACGCAAGTTGATAGGTCTGCCCGTCGGTAATGTTCACATCAATCGTGAAACTGGTCGGTGAATACCAGCAGGCGGCGATGCGGTCGGTGGGGGTGGCGGCTTTCTGCAGACCTCTGGGGTCGCTGGTCGAAGCGGCCCAGATAAACGGTGAGGCATTGGCAGGTGTGACCTGTATCGTTGGCGGCAGTTGCTGCGCATCGGCCAGCGTCACATAGCCCATAGCGCCATAGATCCCTTGCCAGGAGCCAAGCGTCGTCATATCTGCTGTGACGAAGGTGGCGCTAGTGGCAGGTTGTGGTGTTATGGTGGGCGCCAGCGTGGCTGTGGCGGTCGGTGTTGGCTGCGCGGAATGCCCCACCGCCGATTGCAGCCCTGCCTGGTGGCTGGATGGCGTGTTGGTGAAGCGCGCCACCTGAATCAGCACAAGAGTGAGCGCGATGGTCACAATCAGCAGCACGACGCCGATGCTGACCAGCAAGCCGATCAGTGCATGCGTCTCGGCGCGGGCAGTGGGCGTCTGTCCATGACGATAGCGCTCGCGTTGCCACGGCGCCAACCAGGCGCCATGCCCCGTCGCCGCTGGCAGATCAACGACTGTTGGAGTATCAGGCAGCGTAGTGGCTGTGCGCGGGCGCCAGAGATGTTCCAGTGGGATTGTTACGGCGTCGGGCAGCGAGAAGCGGGCATTGCGCCCGGCGGATGCAGCGCCATCAACATGCTCCTGTATCTCGCCGTTCAGCATAGTTCCATCACGCACTGGTTGCGTATAGTACGTATGGGCGCGGCCGACGCTGTCGTTGGGAACTGAAGGCGCCAGTGGAAGGGAACCATGGGAGGAGACATCGGTAGGCGCAAGGCGCGCGCCCGCTCTGCCATCTCTCCACGGTGGCTGATCCGCTGGTTGCCCTGATTGCCCTGGTAGCTGGCTCACTGCGCGTGTCCCTCCCTCTGCAAAGCGCCTCTGCCGCATCCCGCCGTATTCCTGGCGCATACTCTACTACCTATACCACCCAACCCAGCCAAACGCTCACCGCATGACGCCTATGGGCTACCCGGATCGCCCTGCTCCCATAGATTGGTGATTTGGGAAGTGGGCCAAAGTCACTCCTTGCCTGCATTTTTATGTCGCGTAGTGTGAATGGGGGCTGAGGTGGAGTAAGATTTGCATGCGCTGCTATACTGCAGGGTAACTGTTCAGGCGGACTTGCGTAGCAAGTGTATCATAGACACATGACGAAAGCTGAGCGCATCCGGGAACTGGAAGCCGAGAACGCGCAGCAACGTGAGCAGATTGCCACGTTGCTGCGGCAGTCTGCGGAGATGCAGCAACGGCTCACGGACCTGGAAGCACGGCTGGCGAAGGATAGTCACAACAGCAGCAAACCGCCCGCGTCAGATGGGCTGAAGCGTCCGCCCCCGCAGACGCGCAGTCTGCGACGGCGGAGTGGGCGCACACCGGGTGGGCAACTCGGCCATCGTGGGGAGACGCTGCACCTGGTTGCCCCCGCGCAGGTGGACGCAGTGGTGGAGCATCGTCCACCGGTGTGCGCGACGTGCCAGGCGTCGCTGGACGCCACCGCCGTGGTGACCGGACGGGAGCGCCGACAGGTCCATGAGCTGCCACCCACGCGCTTGCAGGTCACCGAGCATCAGGCCCTGCAGGTGCGGTGTGCGGCCTGTCAACAGGTGACCACAGCTCTCTTCCCCTCGCGCGTGGCGAGCCGCGCGCAGTATGGTCCGCACCTGCGAGCCTGGGTGGTCTATCTGGTCACGCACCAGTGTGTACCCTATGCGCGCGTGCGGGATGTGTTGGTCGAAGGCTACGGCGTCCACCTCTCGCTGGGGACGCTCGTCGCGTGGGTACGACAGGCCGCGCAGTCGCTCGTCCCGGTTGAGACCGCGCTCAAACAGGCGTTGGCGCACGCGCCGATCCTGCATAGCGACGAGACGGGCGTGCGTCGTGCAGGTCGCCTGGTCTGGGCGCATGTGACGAGCACGCCACGCCTGACCCACTATGCGATCCACCCCAAGCGGGGCACGGCGGCAACCGACGCCATTGGCATTTTGCCCGGCTACACCGGGGTGAGTGTCCACGACGGCTGGAAGCCCTACCAGACGTACACCGGGTGTCGGCATGCGCTCTGCAACGTCCACCACCTGCGCGAACTCACCTTCCTGGAAGAACAGTATCAGCAGACCTGGGCCACCGACCTCAAAGCGCTGCTCAGCGAGATGCGCGCGGCAGTGGAACAGGCCCGCACACACGGCCAGACCCAGCTGCCGACCGCCCAGCACGACGCCTTCGTCGCCCGCTACGAACAGACGCTCGCGCACGGACGCGCCGCGAATCCTCCCCACCCACCCCCAGAACCCCGTCCGCACAAACGCGGACGGCGCAAACAATCGCCTGCGCGCAATCTCCTCGAACGTTTATCGCTGGGCCAGCGGCAGGTGTTAGCGTTCCTGGATGACCTCACGATTCCGTTTGACAACAACCAGGCCGAACGCGACCTCCGCATGCTCAAGGTCCAGCAGAAGATCTCCGGCGGCTTTCGCTCGGATTCCGGCGCGGACACGTTCGCGCGGCTACGCGGCTACGTCTCCACACTGCGCAAGCAAGGCGGGGCGCTGCTCACAGCGCTCGAATCCTTGTTTACCGACGAGCTGCTCTATCCGGCCTTGGCCTGAACAGTTACGAAACGGCTTGAGTGAGGTGGCGTGCGTCTCCAGATAGTTGACAACGGTTCCCAGCACCTCCATGATGATCAACGTCAGCAGCAGATCGCTGACGAACGTGATGATCGCTTCGGCGGCTCCACTGGC
>JBDTAI010000478.1:0-3930 GCA_039924685.1 Ktedonobacterales bacterium | reverse complement strand
CCGATCACATCACCACCCGCCTCCGCCATCAACTCAAGCAGCGTCGCCGTCCCTGTGCCGAAGTGGATGCGTGGAACCACTGGCAGGTCTGGCGCCCGCAGGCCAGCGAAGAGGCGGCGCATATGTGGCTGCACAAAGCGCGCATAGTCTCGCGGACCGAGCGCGCCGATCCAGCTATCGAAGACCTGGATCGCCTGTGCGCCCGCCAGCATCTGGCCACGCGCAAAGCCCAGCACGATGTCAGTCAACCGCGCCATCAGTTCATTCCACAGATCAGGCCCATCGTACATCATGCGCTTGGTAAGCGCAAAGTCACGGGAGGGCTTGCCCTCCACCAGATAGCCCGCCAGCGTGAAGGGGGCGCCGACGAAGCCGATCAGCGCCACATCCGATGGCGCCAGTTCAGCGCGTAGCTGCTGCAGCGTCTCGCGCACGGCAGGCATATCCGTCTCAGGATCGAGCGGGCGCAGCGCGGCGAGATCGGCCTGTGCGCGGATGGGATGTGCGACCACCGGCCCAACATTCTCCACCAGGTCGAGCGCGACGCCAATGTTCACCAGCGGCGCCATGATGTCGGAGAACAGGATCGCGGCATCCACCCCCAGGCGGCGCACCGGCTGAAGCGTCACCTCGGCGCACAACTCCGGCTGGCGCGTGATCTCCAGCAGCGTATGGCCCTTGCGTATCTCGCGGTACTCTGGCAGCGAACGCCCCGCCTGGCGCATCAGCCAGATCGGCGTGGTATCTACCGGCAGACGCCAGCATGCCCGCAGGAAGCGGTTGGTTGGCTCATTACCGTCGTTCTCCGTGGTCTCGATGGGTATCATGTTTGCCATCATTGCTGTTTTGCAGTCCGTTCGTTCAGATCGCGGAAGGTGTATGCGCCTCACTTTGCGTCACACTTTGCGCGTCACTCTTTTCATTATAGGGTGAGAGAGCGCCTTCGCCCCACCCTTTCTCTCGCTGTCACCTGCATCATCGAGGGGCCTGTATGTCCTGTTGAGGTTGACGAGTGATGCGCCGGGGCAGGCACAATGCAAGCAATTGATGCGAGTGCCTGTGCAGCGTAGCGTATACGTCAAACGGGAGGGCAACTGGATGATGCAATGGCTGCGGGGGCAGGGGCGTCGCTGGCGTGAGCGGCGGGCGACAGAGCAAGAGTGGCATGCGTGGCAGGCGGGGCACTCTATTCTTGATGTTGCGGAATCTGAAAAGGACAGTGCGTTGCGGCGTATACCAATGACTACAGCGACACGGCGCGGCTGGCTGCTCTCGGCGATCATCGCCGCCATACTTGTCGCGCTGACCGCCAGTTCACTCTTCGCCTTGCGGGCCACGCAAGGCGCCGCCACGCACACCCCACCGGGCGTCAGCGCGTCCACCGGGGCAAGTGGCGCCGCAGCATCGAATGCCGACGAACAACTGCGACAGGCGCCAACCGTGACCCCATCGCCGACCGTCAACTCGTCAGCGCCGCCGAGTTCCGGGCGCACGAGCAACGGCTGCGCCATCACCAGCGCCCAGGCCAACGCCGAACTCTATCTGCTCAATCTGCTCAATCGCCATCGCGCCGCAGCAGGCGCCCCGCCTCTCACCCTCAACCAGACGCTTTCGCGCGCCTCACGCGCCCACTCCTGCGATATGTTCCTGCATCAGAAGCTGAACCACCTGGGCAGCGACGGCGCGACGCCGCAGCAGCGCATCGCCGCCACTGGCATCTCTTACCACACCTGGGCGGAGAACATCGGCTATACCATCAATAGCGGGCTGACCAACGGCATCAACCGCACCGACGCCGCGATGATGTCCGAGCCGGACGCCAACTATGACCACCACTTCAACATCGTCAACCTGGCAAACACACAGGTTGGCCTGGGCGTGATCTACGCCAACGGGCAGATGTGGATGACGGAAGACTTCATCGGATGATGAAAGTAATAAGATTATGACATCACAGCCTTTTGAGATCGTTCAAGCGTGGCAGGAAGCCGCAAACGAACAGCATATTGACGAGCTTTTGCGACTCTCTGATCCAGACATCGAGATCGTCGGCCCACGCGACTCCAGACACGGCTATCAACTGCGGCGCGACTGGCTTGCACGTGCTGGCTTGCACGTGCTGGCTTGCGCCTCACAACGCTACGTGCATTTGCGCAGGGCGACATGGTTGTCCTCGCCCAACACAGCGTCTGGCGTTCGCCCGAAAGTGGCGACGTGACAGGCGAACGCGATCTTGCCGCGCGCTTCCACGTCGCCAACGGGCGCCTCACGCAGTTCGAGCGATACGATACGCTCGATGCCGCGCTGGCAGACGCTGGGTTGACCGAAGTGGATGTAATCGCGCTACATGTAGGCTAGACATATAAACATGGGCGGCTACCAGCATACTGCTAGCAACCGCCCATAAGGAGCAAGAGGAGAGCGTGGTCAACGCCTGTCCCCAGCGCATCCACACGCCGATTCGGGAGATGCAATGAACCGGCGCAATGGACGCCTGGCGGACGACGAACGCCGACCTATTCTTCCTCCTCACTATCAGACAGCAGAACCTCCGGCAGATTTTCCTGATCTACGTCGTCATCGCCATAGATTGTGGTGATGGCGACCACGTGGTCCCCTGCCGTCAGATTCATGATCCGCACTCCCTGGGTGGGGCGGCTGCTCTGCGCGATGGCGCGCCAGTCGGTGCGAATGACCGTCCCCTCGGCGGAGATGATCATCAAGTCGCGGTCGTCAGGTGTCAGCACGCGCGTCGCCGCCACCGAGCCGGTTTTGTCGGTCAGCCGAGCGGTGATCACGCCGCCACCGCCACGCCCCTGCAACGGATACTCCTCCACAGGTGTGCGCTTGCCATAGCCATGCGTGGTGACGACGATCAGTTCGGCGTCCTTCGTCATGACGTTGAGCGACACGACGCCATCGGTCGGCTCAAGGCGGATACCGCGCACACCACCGCTGGTGCGTGAGGCTGCGCGCAGTTCCTGCACCTCAAAGCGGATCGCCTGCCCACGCTCCGTCACCAGCGCCACGCTGTCGCTCGCGCCGACCAGCCGCGCGCCGATCAACTCGTCGCCCGGCTCCAGGTCCATCGCAATCAGACCCAGACTGCGCACGACGGCGAATTCATCGAGGGCAGTCTTCTTCACCTCGCCGCGCCGCGTCGCCATCACCATATAGTCTTGCGCGGCGAACTTCGGCACGCAGACCATTGCCGTCACGATCTCCTGCTGGTCAATACCTATCAGATTGCGCAGGTGTTCGCCCTTCGCGTTGCGCCCCACATCAGGCAGCCCATAGGCTTTCAACTGGAAGACGCGCCCGCGGTTGGTGAAGAAGAGCAGCGAGTCGTGGGCATGAACGCAGAGTAGCTGGCGCACGGTATCGTCCTCGTGCGTCGTCATGCCGCGTGAGCCTCTGCCGCCGCGCCGTTGCGCCCGATAGGCGCCCGTGAGGATGCGCTTGATATAGCCGTTCTCGGTAAGCGTCACCACCACCTCATCGTTGGGGATCAGGTCTTCTTCGGTGAAGTCGCCCGCCTCGGCGTCCTGAATCTCGGTGCGGCGCGGGTCGCCGTACTTCTCGCGTAGCTCAACCAGGTCCTGCTTGATCAGGGCGCGCACCTCATTGATGTTGGCGAGAATCGTCTGCAAATGGGCGATGGCCACCCTGACCTCGGCCAACTCATCCTGAATCTTGCGCCGCTCCAGAGCGGCCAACCGGCCAAGCTGCATGTCGAGGATCGCTTTGGTCTGCTCGTCGGTGAGCTTGAAACGCACCCGCAGATTGTTACCGGCAGTTTCACGGTTCTGTGAGCGGCGGATGGTGTCAATCACGGCGTCGAGGTTTTCGAGGGCGATGGTCAGGCCATCGAGGATGTGCTTGCGCGCCTCGGCCTTCGCCAGATCGAACTTCGTGCGGCGAATGATGACG
>JBDTAI010000477.1:0-4884 GCA_039924685.1 Ktedonobacterales bacterium | reverse complement strand
TTCCCATGCCGCGATGCGTGGCGCCAGCGTGGCCCAGGGTGTCGCGGCCAGCGGTTGCGCGGTCAGCAGCCAGCGTTGTAGCGCTGGCGAGTAGACGCCACGTAGCGCCATCGCCAGCGCGGCGAGCGGAACCAGCGCCCAGCGATACCACGGGAAGCCTAGCAGATACAGCGCGCCAAGCGTCACGACCAGCGCCAGCAGTGGCGTATAGCGCAACAGCATCGCCTTCCACTTATGGCGCAGCAGTGGCTCGATGAGCGTCTGGGAGCCGCGCAGGCGCCGCTGGATGGGTCCATAGAGCAGTTTGGCGGTGAGCGCATCGTAGAGGGCATAGGCGAGCAGCAGTATGACGCCCCAGCAGCCAATCCGCGCGCCAAAGGGACCGAGATCGACAAAGAGATCAGGCGCAAACACCACGCCCAGCATGACAACAATGTAGACCGCCTGAAGCGAGGCTCCCTGCCGGGCGAACCGACGCAGCGCGGCGATGCGTGTGCTGCGATGCGCGGCGATCTCGGCGCTCAGGTGTTCGAGCAGGCGCCGACGCCAGAGAATCATCCCTAGCGTCAGAACCAGCGCCGCCAGCAGGTCGTCGCATGCGGTGAAGATTGCCAATGGCGCCCACGAGCCGATCTCGCCCAGCCTATCAATCACCGCCCCCACTACGCCTGTCATGCTCATGCCGCCTCATCTCCATCTCCGCCCCCACCTCTACAAGGAATCTGGCGCATTACGTGTGGCCTTCAATGTTTTCAACGTCTACAACGATGTTTCACGTGAACCACTCGCTGCTACGGTACTCTTGAGGCGTTGGGGGTGTAGAAACTGTCGCTCTGCGCGGACGCCAAGGGTAACCAAAGCCATATTGCCGGACAAAATGCCTCCGGCCTGAGCGCGTTCCTCATCTGTCGGTCCGACTGGGCCGGTATAGCATCCCGACAATTGATCCTGCATTGTCTAGAAGGATTCAACCCATGCCGTCGTCGCATCACCTTTCCCACTCTGAAACAGCGTCTACCACCATCGTTTCGGATAGTGTAACATGCCGAATGGTGAGCAGTGTGACTGATCCGCCGACAAACAGAACCCCTTCTCCACAGCAAAGGGAGAAGGGGATGGAGGGATAGGGGACGGGGCGGTTGCGGTTGTGCGTATGCTCACACGCCAGTTTCGGGATTGACGGTGGCGCGCCCTGCGTCGGTGGCATGGTCTGGCAGGGCGTTCCTGTCGGTTGTATCAGTGGGGCCTGTGGCGCTGCCAACCCGTCGCGGATTGCCCATCGTCGTGGGGTTGGCGGTGGGTCCGGCTGGGATACCAGCGGCGAGCGGATCACCATCGGGCGAGCCAGGGCGCAACGTGCCACTGATCCCACCTTCTTCTTTGACGCCTGGGCCACTGGCGCCACTCAGCGTACCAGGTGTCGCCTGGTCAGGAGTGATCTGCGCCTCGGGCGCCTCGGTATTGGGCTGGGGCTGGCTAAACACCTGCGTGTACGGCCCGGCGCCGGGTGCGTCGGGATCACTGCCCAGCACACCAGCGTCATTCGGCGTATTCGCGCCGCCATCATAGTTGTAGCTGTCGGTATAGGTATTGAGGTAGCGGTCGCCACGGGCCTCGGCATGATAGGCCGCATCTTCATCGTAGTACGCCGCACTATAGGTCGGCATCTCATCAGTGGTCACAGGCATTTCCTTTCGCTATGTGCCCTTATTCGACGCAAGGGCCGCAGACATCATAGGGACGCATCCTGGCTTCTTCATCTTGCAAGACAGGCGCCGCCGTGGCCGCCGTGGCCGCCGTTGTAGACGTTGTAGACGCGGCAGATGGCTGGGTACAGTCGGCATCACGTGTTGTGCGCGTCCGTCACCACCTGCGCATAGTTGAGCGCCGCCACCAGCGACACGCCGCCAATGATGTTGCCGATCAGGGTTGGCAAGGTGAAGTCGGTGAGGCACGTCTGCCACGAGATCGCGCCGATGCTGACGGCGTAGAACGCCTCGACCGAACCTGCGATAATATGGCCAAAGCCGCCTAGAGCCACTACATAGGTCAGGATGACGATGATGTGGATACGCCCCGCCTGCGCGGCGGGCAACAGCCAGACCATCAGCGCAATCAGCCACCCCGCGAAGATGCCCCGCATGATCGATCCGCCAAAGTCGCTATGCACATTCTCATGCGCCAGTGCGCCAAACTGCGCGACCACGAACGGCGGAAAGATGCTGATATGCGCGAGCAACAGCGCGAAAAGCAGCGCGCCCACCAGGTTGCCCACCAGCACAATGCTCCACAGGCGCACAACACGCCAGAGCGTGTGAAGGCTGGGATGTGAGAGCAGCGGCAGCATTGCTGTCAGCGTGTTCTCGGTGAAGAGCTGCTGGCGACCCAGGATGACGATCAGAAAGCCGACGCTATAGCCCAGGCTGGCCACCAGGGGCCGCCAGTGGGCGTCCGGCAGGTAGGCGCGCATCAACCCCTGTGTGACCAGCGAGAAGCCCATCGAGAGACCCGCCGCCAGCGCCGACCAGGCCAGCGCCGCAACCGAGCGATCAAGCTCGCGTTCGCCCTCCTCGCGCACCGTCTCGTGGACAATCAGTGCGCTGGGTGGCGCGCGGCGTTTTGCCTCCTCGCGGTCCTCCTCGCTCACATCTGGCAGGTTATTCGCGGTTGGCGTCTGCGTCATCGTGTCGTCTACCTAATCTGGGCGCCTACCCTGGCTCGCCCTGGCTCGCCCTGGCTCGCCCTCACGCACCCCTAGCGCAGCGCGGTGGTGGGGCGGCGCGAGAAGAGCGCCAGCATCTCACGATTGAAGGCGGGAATGTCGTCTGGCTGGCGGCTGGTGACGAGATTGCCGTCCACCACCACCTCGCGGTCCACCCAGTGTGCGCCCGCATTGCGCACATCATCCTGAATCGTCTTGTAGCTGGTGAGCGTGCGACCCTTGATCGCGCCTGCCGAGATTAGCTCCCAGGATGCGTGGCAGATCACCGCCATCGGCTTGCCGTCGCTATCCATCGCCTTGATGAACGCCTGCACATTCGGGTTGATCCGCAGGGTGTCGGCGTTGAGCGCGCCGCCCGGCAACAGCAGCGCGTCGAACTCCATAGGGTTCGCCTGATCAATCTGCCCGTCGGCCTGAACAGTGATGCTCTTGTCGTGATGCTTGAACGCCTGAATCGGCCCCGCATGGTCCGAGAAGATCGTCACCTCCGCCCCAGCATCGCGCAGCGCCTTGACCGGCTCGGTAAGTTCCTGTTCCTCAAACCCGTTCGTCGCGATCACCGCGACCCGCAGGTTCTTTACGTCAGTCATTTGTCGTTGCTCCTTTACCGGTCGCACATCACGTGCGCATCACTCATGATCACCGGTATGTTTGCTGGCATCGGCATCGGGCGAGCTGACACCGCGATCCGTCACTGTCTCGTGAGGATCATGGCGCGCCACGCTGCCCTCCTGGATCGCCTGTTGTACTTCGGGTGAGCGTGATTCCGTCGGACTCATCTCCGCATAGCTCTCCGGGTAGATCAACGCGCCGATATGCTCCGCGCTGACCTGCGCTGCGGCGTTGGGCGCGCTCTGGGTGGCGCTGATGTCATCCTCTGTCACCATCCGGCTGCGCAACACCTCGGCCTCGTCAGCGAAAGGGCTGCCCGCGGCGCCAACGCCCGTGGATACATCGCTCGTGGCCTGTGCAGATTCCTGCCGCGCTGACCCCTGTCTCTCGAGTGTGCTACGTTCGCCATAGGGATTCGCTGGCTGCTGTGATTGCTCCGCCATGCGCTGCCCTCCTTCCTGCGTTAGATTGCGTTAGCTGGCGCTGACTTGCGTTGACGTGATATGCGCATGCCCGACGCGTGTACCGCCAGCGTTTCACGTGAAACATTGCAACATGCTCGAACCATAGCCGGCGCTATGTCCAGACGCGCTATGCCCATTGGGACTACGCAAGCTCAAAAAGAGAGACGCTTCACCGCCATCCCAGCCTGTGCGCCACAGGATCGGGGCGAAACGTCTCTTTATCTATCTACTCAGCGGCGCCGCAACGTAGCGCGCAACTTCTGAGCATCGCCATCATGTGAAGCGGTTTCCTGCCATTCATGCTCCTTTCACCAGGCTCCGGTCGCCATACGTGCATATATGGGTTCCTGCTAAGGGTTCCTGCCCCTGTCGTGCCTCTGTCCTGACAATCTCCGCCAGTGTCCTCCGATAGCGAAAGCGCATCCTGCGCGTGAGCATCCTGCTCCTGTCCTGCTCCTGTCCTGCTTCTGTTCCACTCCTGTTCAGCCGGGCTGTTTTCCTGTTGATGTTTCTTCCGTTTGCTATCCTCTACAGTTTCGCGGTCCGTGGTTTGCCCGTAACCTGTCTGAGGTGTCCTGTGTAGAAAGTTATGCAAGTTGCATGCCAATGGCACTGAAAACGTACCTGTGTTGCCATGCAAAAATGTTGCCATGCAAAAAACGGTGTCCCTTCTGTGAAGAAGGGACACCTGCGGCTGTTGTCTCAGATTCACTCAACACCTGTTCACGAGGCCGCGTGGGCAGCGGCGCGTGAGGTATAGGGAGTGAGGAGGAGGCGGCGGTTCCACATGGTCAGCTTATCGAGCAATTCGGCGCGCTGGTTGGCGAAATCATGATCAGCTTCGGGATAGATAACCAGTTCTTTAGGCTGCGCGGCGGTGGCATAGAGCGCGCGTGAAGCGCTCGCAGCGATCATCTGATCACTGGCGCCGTGAATCAGCAGCAGCCGCCGTGGGGCCAGTTCGCTCACCAGATCCAGCGCATTGCCTGTGCCGGCCAGCGTGGCAACTCCCGTGACGTTCTCGCCTACCGCGCCCGCCGTCAGCGCCACTAATCCCCCAAAGCCCCAGCCCACCAGGCTGATGCG
>JBDTAI010000476.1:0-2959 GCA_039924685.1 Ktedonobacterales bacterium | reverse complement strand
AACAGATATTCAATGGCGACAGGTTCAATGGCGACAGGACAGGACAGAACAACATGGCGAAAGTGACGACCGGCGGCGGCGATACCGGCTATACCAGTCTGCTCGGCGAACAGCGCGTCCCCAAATATGATGCGCGGCCCGATACCTTTGGCGTGGTGGATGAGGCGACCTCGGCGCTGGGACTGGCCCGCGCGCTCACACAGGATCAGCGGGCGCGTGAGGTAATTCTCAAGACACAGCGCGATCTCTATGTGCTGATGGCCGAACTAGCTACCCCGCCGGAGAATCAGGAGAAAGTCGGCTTCCGGGTCACGCCGGAGCATGTGCGCTGGCTGGAGGAGACTGAGGAGGCGCTCAAAGCCGAGGTCGAGATTCCCAACAAGTTCATCATCCCCGGTGACTCTCCCGATGGCGCCGCACTCGATCTAGCGCGCACCATCATTCGCCGCGCCGAGCGGCAGGTAGCCCGCCTCACCCATGAGCAGGTGATCGACAACGCCGAGGTGTTGCGCTACCTCAACCGCCTCTCCGACCTGATCTTCATCCTTGCCCGCTACCTCGAAGCCAAACAGGGTGGCAGCACCCAGGCCACCAAATCGTAGAGGGCAGCGCAGGAATGGAAAACGTGCAGCAATCAGCGCTCACCCGCTCACGTCGCAGCATCCCACCGGATGCCTTCACCGACTGGCTCACCGTCCGCAGTTATGAGGCAGGCCGTAGTGGAACCGTGCGCGTCGGCACGATCCTGCGCTATCTGGAACATCTGGCGACCAGTGCTTCCGCCGGGCTGGGATTCGACCGTCGCTGGTACGAACGCAAGGGCACGGCCTGGTTTGTGCGCGAGATGTCACTGCTGCTGGGCGAGCTGCCCGCGATTGACGATACGTTGCACATGGGAACGTGGGTCTCGGACTATAAGCGCGTGCAGGCGCTCCGCGAATACACCCTGTTACGTGCCGAGACGGGCAAATTCGTGGCGCGTGGTCATGCGCGCTGGGCCTATGTCAACGCCGCCAGCGGTCAACTCACGCGCATCGAGGATGTTTTGACTGAACGTTTCGGTGCAGGAGGCGGCGTCATGCAAACTCGGCGTCCCGTCTGGTCGCCACATGATAGCCAGCCAGCCGCCGAGCTACGACTGACGGCGCATGACTACGAAGCCGACGTACAGCAGCACATCAACAACTGCGTCTATGCCGATTGGCTTGACGAAGGGCTACAGCGTGCCATCACCTCTGGCGCCATCGTGCTTGATGATAGGTTGCGCCTGCGTCCACGGTACTACCATATCGAGTATGCCCGGTCGATCCTGCCGGGAACCGCGATACTCGTCAGCACGAGGCCGGTGCAACTGCGCTCACGCGGACTGATCGTGACCCAGGAGATTGTGCGCGCCGACGACGCGGCGCTGGTGGTGCGCGCCTACTCGGAACATCTGGCAGTACGGCAGGTAGTCTAGTGCGCGCCAGCCGTCGCTCCGGCGACAACCGCTGCTTCCAGCTTGTCGAGTATCTCACTATAGATGCGACGCAAGCCCAGCGGCGCAAACATCCCCTCGAAGAAGCCCTTGACGCCGGTGGCGCCCTGCCAGTCGCTACTCAGGCGCACCCGCGTTTTGGTTCCGTTCTCCATCGGTGTCAGCGTCCAGGTGGTGACGAACGACGAGTTTTGCTCGCGTTCGGTCAACTGCTGGCCCTGCGCTGTCTCCTCCACACGCATACGATCAACCCGCACGCGCCCCGCCGCCTCACGACGATAGGTAAAAAGAGTTCCCGCCCCCTTGCCGCAAGAGAGCACGGCATAATCGGTGTAGTTATCGGTAAGAATCTGTGGCCGCTTTGAATAATCAGCGAGAAACGCATACACTTCGCTGGGCGCTGCGTCAATGACACGCTCCGCCTCGGCATGTACCTGTCCCATATGTCTCGCAATCCTTTCTGCGAACATGCTACCTCGTACAGCATGTACGAACGACGTGTTACCGGATGGCGGTTGTTAAGTCCGCCGCTGAGGGTGTAGCCTTCCACCAGATTGTAGCGCGACCTGTGCCATGTGACTGGCAAACCGCTGCCTGTCGAACAGCATAGGTTGTGTTGCTGTTGCGTCATCACACATAGCGCCTGGCTATACGAAATACAATGGGAGTTCTTTCCATGTCGCCTACCCCTATCCGTGTCGCGCTCGTCACTGGCTGCGGCAGTCCCGGCGGCATTGGCATCGCGTGCGCCCGGCTGCTTGCGTCCTGCGGCTGTGCCATCGCCATCACCTCCACCACCGACCGCATCTTCACCCGCGCCGACGAGCTGCGCGCCGAGGGGTATACCGTTGAAGCCTTCGTCGCGGACCTCACTACGGCAGAGCAGACGCAGGCGCTGGTCACGGGCACGCTCAATTGCTTCGGGCGCATTGACATCCTCGTCAACAATGCGGGCATGCTTCAGACGGGCGCGCCATCGGCCAGCAAAAGTTTCATCGAGTTGACCGCGACGGAGTGGAACCGTGCGCTGACACTCAACCTTACCACCGTCTTCAACATCACGCGGCTGGTGGCGCCACAGATGGTCGTGCAGGGCTACGGGCGTATCGTCACCATCTCGTCAACCACCGGCCCGCTGGTCGCCATGCCCGGCGAGAGCGGCTATGGCGCCGCCAAAGCTGCGCTGCTCGGCCTGACCCGCACACTCGCCCTTGAGCTCGGCTCCTCCGGCGTCACCGCCAACGCCGTCGCCCCCGGCTGGATCGCCACCGCCTCATCGCCACCAGCGGAGCTTGCGGCAGGGAATCATACACCCATCGGTCGCCCAGGTAGGCCAGACGAGGTGGCCGCTGTTGTCGCGTTCCTTGCCGGAGAGACGGCCAGCTATATCACCGGCCAGATGATCGTCGTGGACGGCGGCAACATCATCCAGGAATACAAGGGCGCCTGAACGCCACAGGAGAACTACCGCATGACAACCAC
>JBDTAI010000475.1:0-4057 GCA_039924685.1 Ktedonobacterales bacterium | reverse complement strand
GCTGGTGTCAGGCCTCTCGAGTTCGACGGTGGGGACGATGGCCGGACAGGTGATCATGCAGGGCTTCGTCGGCTTCACCATCCCCACCTGGCTGCGCCGCCTGGTGACGATGGCGCCCGCCGTGATCATCGCAGCGATTGGCGTCAACCCGACCGAGACACTGGTGATCAGCCAGGTGATCCTGAGCCTGATCCTGCCCATACCCGTGATCGCGCTGGTCTACTTCACTGCGCGCCGCGATGTGATGGGTACGCTGGTCAATCATCGTGTGACGACCGTGCTTGCCATTGCCTGCGCCGTCGTGATTCTGGCGCTCAACGTGCTGCTGCTCTACACCACCTTCGGCGGTGTGTTTCCTGGTCTCGGCTAGCGTGAGATCGCGGCCCTGGACGATTTCACATTCCTGCATGATCCGCGCAGATCTCTCTACATATGAAAGCGGCGTCACCACCCTCACTAACCACCAACCGGCTCATATCACAACCTACACAGGCAAGGCTTCGCGTCCCACTCAGAGACTACAGGCGCAGCTTGAGCCGCCCACTCACGTCGCCCCGCTATTCGAACTGGAAGGTATCCTTGATCTTATCGAAGAGGTTGGCGTGGCCACGTTCGTTCTGCTGGCGCTCGATCTCGGCGAACTCCTTGAGCAGCTCTTTCTGGCGGGCGGTCAGCTTCTGCGGTGTCACCAGTTTCATCGTCACCAGTTCATCACCGCGCGAGGTGCTATGGACCACCGGCACGCCGCGTCCCTTCAGACGGACGACACGTCCGCTCTGGGCGCCCGCCGGAATATCAATCTCTTCTTCACCGTCGAGCGTGGGAATCTTCACTTTCGCGCCCAGCGTGGCTTCGGCAAAGCTGATTGGCAGTTCATAGGTGATGTCGGTCCCCTGGCGCTTGAAGTATTCGTGCGGCTTGACGGTCAGTGCCACATAGAGGTTGCCTGGCGTGCCACCACCACGCGGGGGGGCCTCGCCCTCGCCCGTCACACGCACATTGATGCCATCATCAACGCCTGCCGGAATGTTGACGGTGACACGCCGCACATTGCGCACGCGCCCCTGGCCGTGGCAGCGTTCGCAGGGGGTAGTGATGATGCGTCCCTCGCCCTTGCACCTGTCACAGACCATCACATTGACGAACTGGCCGAAGATCGATTGCTGCACACGCCGTAGCTCGCCGGTCCCCTGGCAACTGGGGCAGCGCGCCGTGGTGGTGCCGGGCTGCGCGCCATTGCCCCGGCAGTTGGGGCAGGTCTCCCAGCGGGGAATCTCGATCTCCTTCTGGCAGCCGCGCACGGCCTCCTCGAAGGAGAGTGTCAGTTCATAGCGCAGGTCGGCGCCGCGCTGCACACCGGCGCCGCGCCGCTGGGTTCCGGCGCCCGCAGCATTGGCGAAAAGTTGCTCGAAGAGATCGTTGAAGCTGCCGAAGCCGAAGCCCTCGAATGGACTGGCGCCCGCGCCAGCGGCGGCGCCATTATTGACACCCGCATGGCCGAAGCGATCATAGGCCTGGCGCTTCTGGGCGTCGCCCAGCACCTCATAGGCTTCATTGATCTCCTTGAAGCGGCCCTCGGCGCCCTTCTCTTTGTTCACATCAGGATGATACTGGCGGGCCAGACGACGGAACGCCTTCTTGATCTCATCCTCAGAAGCGCTACGGGTGACGCCCAGCAACTCGTAATAGTCCCGCTTCGTGGCCATCAGCATCCTCTTTTTATATCTTCATGGGCCGTCTGGCTATGTTCCGCCGCGCCGTCCCTACGTGTATACCTGGTATACCTTGATAGACCTCGCGCCTCAACTATATCATAGCCAGGCTAGCTCATCCGACCGCAGACGACAGGTGGCCTATCGGCAGGCTCTGCCTCCTCTCTGTTGTGAGGAGCGGGGACGGGGTGAGGTCCAGTGTACTTCTAAAACGTGCGACGCCCCCTCCTCTACACGGCATGTGCGGAGAAGGGGGTCATGCGCATCGCGGAGAGCTATTGCTCTTCGGTGTATTGGCCTTCGACGGTGTCATCCGCCGACGGGCCACCAGCAGTGTCGCCGCCGGTGGCGGCGCCAGCGCCCGCCGCGCTATACAGTTGCTCGCTGACCTTGAACATGGCCTGTTGCAAGGCGTCGCGTGAGGCGCGGATGCGTTCTACGTCGTCGGTGGCCAGCGCGGCGCGCACATCAGCGATCTTGGTTTCCACGTCGCTCTTCACGTCCCCTGTCACCTTGTCGCCCAGGTCGCGCAGTGTCTTCTCCGCTGTGTAGGCAGCGTTGTCGGCCTCGTTGCGCGCCTCCACCTCGTCGCGGCGGCTGCGGTCCTCTTCGGCGTGCGATTCAGCGTCGCGCACCATCTTCTCGATCTGGTCCTTCGAGAGACCACTCGACGCCTGGATGGTGATGCGCTGTTCGCGGCCCGTTCCCTTGTCGTGCGCCTTGACGTTCACAATGCCGTTGGCGTCAATATCGAACGTCACCTCAATCTGTGGCACACCGCGCGGGGCGGGTGGGATGCCGTCGAGGATGAAACGACCCAACGAGCGGTTGTCGCGCGCCAGTCCGCGTTCGCCCTGAAGGATGTTGATCTCCACGCTGGATTGGCCATCGCTGGCGGTGGAGAACACCTGCCCCTTCTGGGTTGGAATCGTCGTGTTGCGCTCGATCAGGCTAGTGAAGACGCCACCGAGCGTCTCGATGCCCAGCGAGAGCGGCGTCACATCGAGCAGCAGCACATCACGCACCTCGCCGGTCAGCACGCCCGCCTGGATCGCGGCGCCGATGGCCACCACCTCATCCGGGTTGACGCCCTTATTCGGCTCCTTGTCGAAGGCGCGCTTGACCAGCGTTTGCACGGCAGGCATGCGGGTCATGCCACCGACCAGCACGACCTCATCGAGTTGCGCTGGCGTGATGCCAGCATCGCTCATCGCCTGCTGCACGGGTTTGCGCGACTTCTCGACCAGATCGTCTACGAGTTGATCGAGCTTGGCGCGTGTCAGCGTGACAGCCAGGTGTTTGGGGCCGCTCTGGTCCGCTGTGATGAAGGGCAAGTTGATCTCCGTCTGCATCGCGGACGACAGCTCTTTCTTGGCCTTCTCGGCGGCTTCCTTCAGGCGCTGAAGCGCCATCTTGTCTGAGCGCAGGTCAATGCCCTGGTCGCGGCGGAACTCGTCGGCGAGCCAGTTGATGATGCGTTGATCGAAGTCGTCGCCACCCAGGTGCGTGTCGCCATTGGTGGACTTCACCTCGAAGACGCCCTCACCGAGTTCGAGCACCGACACGTCGAAGGTGCCGCCGCCCAGGTCATAGACGGCGATGCGCTCCTCCTTCTTCTTGTCGAGACCGTAGGCCAGTGAGGCAGCCGTTGGCTCGTTGATGATGCGCATCACTTCGAGACCAGCGATCTTGCCGGCGTCCTTGGTGGCCTGGCGCTGGGCGTCGTTGAAGTAGGCGGGAACGGTGATGACGGCCTGCGTGATGCGCTCGCCCAGATACGCCTCGGCGTCGGACTTGAGTTTTTGCAGGATCATCGCGCTGATTTCGGGTGGGCTATACTGTTTGCCCATTACCTCGACCCAGGCGTCGCCGTTGCTGGCGCGCACCACCTTGTATGGTACCAGCCGCTTGTCGCGATCCACTTCGGGATCGTCGAACTTGCGGCCCATGAAGCGTTTGATCGAGAATACGGTATTCTCGGAATTAGTGATCGCCTGACGTTTGGCGACCTCACCGACGAGACGCTCACCGCTCTTGGTGAAGGCGACGACGGACGGCGTGGTGCGGCTCCCCTCGGCGTTTGGAATGACGACCGGCTCACCACCCTCCATGACGGCCACACAGCTGTTGGTCGTCCCCAGGTCAATGCCGATGACTTTGCCCACTCGGACCCTCCTCAATGCCTGCCGAACACCTAATCGCCGACAGGGTTTCTTGCTACGTTGCTGAACGGTTGTTTGGAACGGTATGTTTGTTTGTTTGGTTGATGTTATGGCGCGGGGTCGCCCGGCGCATCTGGGCGAAAAGGTCACCCAGGCCATCATCACCGTTCCGGCCTATTTCAA
>JBDTAI010000474.1:0-5540 GCA_039924685.1 Ktedonobacterales bacterium | reverse complement strand
TGCCGATTGATAGGCTGTGGTGAACGCTTTGGTGGTCGTGGCGTCGGGCAGCGTAGTGATGTCAGGCGCGGGCAGCAGCGCGGTGGTATAGGCCGAGGCAGCCGCCAAGCCGACCGTCTTACTCCAGTCGGGATCGGCGGCGGCGGGACCGGTGATCAACAGCGGCAGTTGTGGCGCGCCGGTCAGCGAGAGTGTGCTGCGTAGTTCGGCGCCCGCCGCGACACCACCAGCGAAGAAGACGGCATCCGGGTAGGCCTCAACGATGGCCGAGACGATGGATTGCGTGTTATCCTGCGCGCCCACGGTGAGCGTCGCCTGCCCCACCACATTGCCGCCGTGCGCCTTCAACTCCGCATTGAACGCCTCCGCTAGCGCCTTGCCCGACGCCATGCCGTCATCCACCACAAAGACCGCGCGCGCGTTCAAGCCATGCGATGCAGTGGACGCTGTCGCCGCATCCGCCGCCGCCTTGCCCAGCGCCGTATCCGTGGCGGGCAGGCGGAAGAACGCCACGGGCTTGCCTTTGGGGTGTAGCTGGCTGAAGATCAGCCCCTCCGTCGCCGCCGCGTCGGCCTGTGTCAGCCCCGGCAGTGTGGCGGCTGGCGTGATGGTAGCAAGTCCCTGCTGCTCCACAACGGGCAGCATATCCAGCGCCGTCTCGCTATCCAGCGGTCCGACAATGCACATGAGCTGGCTGTTGCTGGCAAGCGTAGTCACCGCCGCCGCGCCGCCGATGCTGTTCTCATCCAGATGTGTGTCGGTGAGCGAATAGCCGTTGGGCAGCGCGGCGTTTTGCTTCACAGCAAGGTCCACCGCCTGCTGCATCGCCAGTCCCACGGCGCTACTTGCTCCACTGGTGGGCAGCAACGTTCCCAGCGTCAGTGTCTTATCTGGGCCAACACCGCTGCACGCCGCCAGCCCCGCCAGCAACAAGATACCCAGCAACAACACGCTAGCCCCTGTCTCTAGCCCACGAAGGTGGGCTTTGCGGCCAACGGCCCAGAGGCGCGGGTTTACCCGCTGGCCGGATGGCGCCTGCTGGCCGCTCTGTGGGCGGCGTGACGCTGGGCGCAGATGGGTGAGAAGGGTGAGGACGAGCATAGAGGCGGTCACTCCCTGATTGCACTGTTTTGGCGGTTGACGGAACGGGCGTGCGCCCCTACAAAGGTTGTGGCCAATGGCAGGCGCCGTGTCACTGATATGAGATGAAGAGTGGCTGAGGGAAAATGCTCATCACATCCTGCGGCGACTGAAGCGGAATATCATAGCTTGAGCCGCCCGGATAGTTGTAGAAGAGCTTGTAGCCGCCGTACTCCAGCAAATCTTGCTGTACGAAGTATTGATAGTCGCCCAGTTTGTTGGGCACATAGCCGAAGCCGTCGGATTGAAGGACCACCGACACATCGGGGCTGATACGGATGTTGTTCTTGTCGGGGAGCACGCCAGAGTTCCATTCATGGATGATCAGCACCTTGCGCGGCAGATGCTTTTGCAGCGAAATCTGCGCAAGCTCGCCAATCGCCCAGTTGATCTCGCTGGCGTTCATCCAGCCCAGGCAACACGGGTAGCCCGCCGCATCGGCGTAGCCCTGGGGCGTGTTGGGAAAGTGGAACTCGGTATCCAGCGCCAGTTCGACAAATGGGTACTTCTCCAGGTAGGGCAGCCAGTGGTTCATCACAGCGTCTTCCACCGGCTCCACGCCAAGTTGCAAATCGAGGAAGAGCAGCAGGTTGTGCTGCTTGCAGAAGGCGATATACGCCTGAACATCGGAGTCGAAGGCGAAGGAACCGCACCACTTGGGAAAATTGCTGCACAACTGGATCGAGTTGACGACCAGATCAATACCCAGCTTGACGGGATGGGTGGGGTCGAGCGCGGCGTATTGCTGGCCAAGCTGCTGCAACTGCGGCAGGAAGGCGTTGAGCATATCAATCGAGGAGGCCGGGCCGTTGACCTGCGAACCGCCATCTATGCCATATGCCGCGACGATGCGATAGTTGGGCAGCGGGGCGCCGATGCTGGGATCGAAGGTCTGCGTATTCTGCGCGTTGGCGACACTACTGCCCGCCAGTTTACTCGTCGGCCCTTTCGATGACGAGGCGCCGATATTACAGCCTGCTAGTAACACTGACAGACATGCCACCATGCCGATGACCGCCACTATATGGGCTTGCCACTTCGCCTTGCGCCTGGCTATTGTCAAGTGCCGCGCCGACAACCGCGCCGATAGTCTTTGCATCCTGGTCCTCCCGCATCATTCCCCACATTGCGCCGCTGGAAACCAGTCGGTCTGCCCTCCGCTTACCCAACACCTACCCACCGCCGACCGCAAACCGCTGTGTGTCACGCATGCGGGTGAATTGCGTCCAGGCATGGTCTGTCAGTAGCGCAGTATCTCCGCAGTATCTCTATTGTAGTGTACAACGCTTGAGCGCGGTCAGATGCTCCACACGCCGAGTGGTCACGCAGTGGTCAGGGATGGATATGTGCCCTGCATCACACGATCTGCCCCGTCGGCGGCGTGATCCCTGGATAGCCCTCGTCGGCGAGCAGCCTGGGCAGCAATACCGGCGTCAACCCCAGCGCCTGCAAATGCGCCAGCAGAATGGGCAGCGCCGCCGCCGTCTGTTCGCGCGCCGCCGGACCATCGTGCATCAGGATGATCGCGCCAGGCCGCACCTCGGCCAGTATGGTTGAAACAATGTTTTGCACGCCGGGACGCGACCAGTCACGCGGGTCCACATCCCATATGATGGTGGCCAGCCCGAACTGCGCCGCCTGTTGCAGCACCGCGCCATCAAAGGAACCATACGGCGGGCGCCAGAGCCAGAGGCATGCCTGCGGCCCGATCACCTGATGTAACACCTTGATCGTACTTCCCAGTTCGCGGGAACGCGCCTGTGGAGTCAGTATCTTCATGTTGGGATGGTCCCAGGTATGGACGCCGATGGTGAAACCGTCAGCCCATTCACGCTGCGCCAGCGCCGGGAAATCCTGCACATACTGACCCAGCACAAAAAAGGTGGCAGGCGTATGTGTACGCTCAAGAAAGCTCAGGATAGTCGGCGTGCTATAGGGTGTAGGGCCGTCGTCGAAGGTCAGGGCCACCTCATTCACCGCTTTGCTCCCCGGTTTCATCCAGCCATGCGGGCCGGATTGCCTGCCACCAAAGATCGCATAGGCTGGCGGCGTGGGCGCGCTGTGTGTAGTAGGCGTGTTGGCGCACCCCTGCTGATCGCCGGTTGGCGCCACTGGAATACGGTGGCGCACATCAGGCGGCGCAGTGGGGAACGCCCAACTCACGGGCGCAAATGTCGCAGTGGCAGTGGCGTTGGGTGTCAGCGCGCCACCTGGCGTGAAGGGACTGATGGCGCCAAGCGGATCCCAGCCACCGATCACGACGCTAACGAGAACCGCTAGCAGGCTCACGGTTGTCACCACCTGCGCGATGCTATACCCGATGCCCTTCTTCCTCGCCCTCGCGCGTGACGCCGCTGGCTTGCGGCGCGACGTGCGGTGTCGTGTGACCGTTTGTTTGATGTGTTCATGTTTCTCCTGTGTCTCCCTGCGCGCGTGTGTGTGAAACACCGTTCCCCCCAGATTGTTCGTGTTGTCGTTACAAGGTATCGCTCAAGGCGCTGGGTATGTGACATCGCCGTCTGATGTTGGCCTGTCTCTGTGGTTGTTTTGTCTGTTTTTTTCCTGCTTTCCCTGCTTTCCCTGCTTTGCCGCTGTGTCGCTGTCCCTATGAGCTTGAGACACGCCAGCGACTGATCCTTCTGCTGGTAACACCATCGCTGGCGCCCGCTGTGTGACACTCCGGCTGAGAAATCGCCGAAACTGGACTGACACTTCCTGAGTATATACCGGATATGTGGGGCGCCAAGCCAGCATAGCAGAGTCCGCCGAGCAGCGACAGTGAGCAATCTCACATTTCCCTCCTTGACACAGTCGAAATATTGATGTATATCTAATTTGCCATTCATCTATGTAGATACAATTCACGGCATCGGAGGGGAATATGCAGACTACCATCACGCCGCTGAAACGCTCACCGCATGACGAGTCGGCGGCAGCCAGCCAGCAACACAGCCGACGCAGTGAGGTTGCCCCAACTGAGGCGATCCAGAGGACCAACGCGACCGAAAAGCTCGATACACTGGCGCGTTACCTCAAGGCGCTGGCCGACCCCAGCCGTTTGCGGTTGCTGGGCGCGCTGGCAAACGGGGAACGCAGCGTGGAGGAACTGGCGGCGCTGCTCGATCTGAAGGCGCCGACCATCTCGCATCACCTCGCGCGCCTGCGTGAGCTTGATCTGGTGCGGATGCGCGCCGACGGGAATACGCATCTCTACGCGCTGCATCAGTCAGGCTTTGAGCAATTGGGGAAAGAACTGGCGACTCTGAGCGCGCCTGCGCAGATGGCGGCGCTGGCCCGCAACGAGGCCAACACATCCGACGCCGATCCGCTGGCCGCCTTCGATGCCTGGGAACGCAAGGTGTTGCGCGACTTCTTCGCCTTCAGCGCTGGGGAGAATAACGCGCGGCTCAAGGAGATTCCCACGACGCGCAAGAAACGCGATGTGATCCTGAAGTGGCTGGCGAATCGCTTTGCCTGGGACCACACCTATAGCGAGGCGGAGGTCAATGCGATCCTGAAGCGCCATCACCCGGACGTGGCCTATCTGCGCCGCGATCTGGTCGGCCTGCGACTGATGCGTCGTGAGAACGGTCAGTACTGGCGCTCCCAGCCATCCACACCAGAGGCGCTGGCGGCGCTGGCAAGCCGCTTCACCTGGGGGCGCATCTACAGCGAGGTAGAGATCAACGAACTGATCGGCGCCAACGCGCGCGACGTGACGGCGCTGCGCCAGGACCTGCTGGCAGGCCAGTATCTGGCTGGTGAGCGCGACCACTACTGGCTGATCCGTCCGCCAGAGGAGCAACTGACGGATGGGACGGGCGACTCTCGGCTTTGAAAGGCCGGAGCAAGGGCGGATCGGGCCCGAAGGCACTGGTTGGCTGGCTGGCCATCGCTGGCGCTTGGCGCGATAGTAGGGGGCGTTTGGTGGGCGCCCGCTGCCCGTTCCCGCGCTGTTCACACATGAGAGAGGATAGGCGACACAGGCAATGCCTGGCGGGCAGCTGCACTTCCTTGTCGCCTGGGGTCCTGACGAGCAGCATCCCAACGGCCCAAACCAGGCTGATCTGGCGTCGGCGTTTGCGGATTTCACAGGCGCCGAAGGAAACGCGCTGGTCACGGTCACGCGCATCCCCGCGCTACGCGATCTGGCGGTCGTGCTACAGCATGCGCGCTGGCGCGCTGGAAATACCCATCATCACACCGTGCCTGCCGGGCGCCGTCTACTCGCGGCAGGTGTGGGCCTCCACGCTGGCGCATCGCGGCATCGCGCTGGACCCCACCCCAGCCCCTTCACCCGCCTCGAGGTGGAGGCCACCGTCCTCTGGAACAGGACCGACGTGATCAACGCCATCCCACCAGAGGCATTGGCTGCCGCCGCTATAGGTTGCCTCGCCGCG
>JBDTAI010000473.1:0-7470 GCA_039924685.1 Ktedonobacterales bacterium | reverse complement strand
CTTGATAGGCGAGAATGCGCAGCCACAGGTCAAAGTCGCTGGTGACGGTCACATCCGGCGCGGGATGCTGGCCGCGCGCCGTGTACAGTGTCCCATCCTCAACTATCGCATAGCATGAGCCGCTCTCGCGCCCACTGAAGTGATATTGCAGTGTCACGCTATGACCACGCGCCCGCTCTGGCGCAAATGACGCCTGCATGGACGCCAGTAACTCGTCAATGGTAGTGATTCGCATTGGCTCAATCGTCCCCCCTGTCATTAGCTGTGCCTTTCACTCCTCTTCGCTGTTGTACGCTGTGTTGGCTGGAATACGCAATAGGTGATGCGGGTGTATCTGGTGATTGTAGACTATAGACTGCTGGCACAAGACGTGTGTAGACCATCGGCATAGGGCTTGCGAGATGTTCTGGACGTTGTGATACCGTGAGTGCCCCTCTCGCGTCTAGGTAAAATAGCGTAGCGAAAGGGCGTTCGGCAGACCATTCGGCGCAAGTGCGACAAGCGCTGTATCAGCGCGCTGCTGTATCAGCGCGCTATTGGGTGACTCACGCATGCTGAAACCGTGGTGGAACCTGGCAACGTCTGTTTTGTAGCGTGTCCTGGTCGCGCAAGCCGCAGTCGCAGTTGACGCAGTTGGCGCGGTAGAATACGCAGAGGATACACCACGGCGGCGATGGAGGCAATCCCCCTGGAAGCCAACACGATGCAAGGGAGATGCAAGCGGGAAACATGGGTAGCGCCCATGATCGGCGCAGTAGTGTTTCATAGCGCATGGTAGTGACAGCGCATGGTAGTGACAGCGTGAGTGTGTGCCGATCGGATGAAGTGGGGCAATGACGCCTCGCAGTTAGCTCGAACAGACTGGCAGACTTGGCGAGATCTCTTTGCAGAAGTGGATTTCTGCGGCTTTGGGCGGTGCTTTGACGGGAAGGGATTTAGGGGGACGTATGACGCATCCGCGCGCGCGCTTTTCCACGCAGGAGGCGCCGCCTGCGCAGCCACAGCAAGCAATAGCGCATGCGAGAACGCCACTAGCGCAGACCTTGCAAACACCGCAGCAGCTAGGTGTTTCGCCGGAGATCGCGGCCACACAGGCGCTTCAGGGGCCGCCGACGCTCTCGCTGATCGCACCTGCTTGCAGCGCTGAAGGTGAGCAGGTGGCGGCGCTGGCGCGGCGGGTGGCGCTGGCGCTTGGCGCCGCCAGCGAAAAAGCCGTCAGCTATGAACTGATCGTCGTTGACGATAGCGACGACGACACGCCAGCGCTGACTCAGCAGGCGGTTGCGGCTGATCCACACCTGCGGCTGATTCATCGGAACGGCGTTGAGCACGGCGGTGGGCTGGCGACCGCTGTGGTGGCGGGGATGCGCGCGGCGCGCGGCGCATGGATCGGCGTGATTGACGCCGACCACCAGCATCCACCAGAACTGCTGCCAGAGTTGCTTGCCACGGCGCAGGAGTCGGAAGCCGATATCGTCGTCGCCAGCCGCTCTCTTGCCGCTGACGGCCCTGGACTCGCGAGCCACTATCGCCGCATTGTCTCGCGGGCCAGCGCCGTTGTTGTCGCCACGCTATTTGACCGTGTGCGTCTCTGCTCCGACCCGCTCAGTGGCTACTTTCTGCTGCGCCGCGACGTGATTGACGGTGTGGAGTTGCGCCCGGTTGGCTCCAATATTCTGCTCGAAGTGCTGGCGCGCGGGCGTTGGCAGCGGCTGGCCGAGGTGTCCTGCGACGTTCCCTCTCAGGTCGCGGGGCGCGCGGCGGGCGTGAGCAAAGCCAGCGTCACACAGGGGCTGACATATGGGCGCCATCTGGCGGCGTTGCGCTTCACCGGCAAGCGTGGGCGTGGTCCAGCGCGGCTGGTTGGCCCATCGGTCAAGCCGCCCGATCCCGACGATCCGCTGCCGCTCGACGACGAACTGCCGCAACAGCGCGCCACCGATGCTGGGCCACAACGGCGGCGCTACCTGTGGACGATTGTGCTACTGGCGCTGGCGTTCCGCGTGCTTCTGCTGCCCATCGGGCATTGGTGGGACCTGACAATAGACTACAACACCTTCATGGATCTGGCGCGCAACATCTCGCCCTACGACACCATGCGCGCGCTTTCGGGCATTGCGCGTTCGGCTGGCTGGGATACCGCCTACGAATATTACGCCTATCCGCCTGTGCCGCTCTATATCTACTGGCCACTCGCCCACCTCTATCAGTGGCTGCATCCGCACGCCAGCTACTTCATCGCCGTCTCTGGTTCGACCGCCACGCCTGTGCTGCCCTGGGATTTCTATTTCTGGCTCAAGCTGCCGATCTGGCTTGCCGATTTCGGCATCGCGGCGTTGCTGGCGCGCATGACGGGGACGGCGCGGGCCTGGCGTGACTATCTGCTCAACCCCTACGTGTTGCTGGTGAGCGGCGCGTGGACCTTTGATGCTGTGATGGTGGTGGCGCTGGTGGCGGGCGTGCTCTGGCTGCAACAGGGCAAGCTGGGACGCGCCGGGCTGGCGCTGGCGGTCGGCACAATGGTCAAGTTTCTGCCTGCGCTGGCCGTGCCGACGCTGATCCTCTACCTCATCAAGCGCCAGCGGCCACTGCGCGAAATTGTGTTGTTCGTAGGGGCGTATCTGATCGGTTGTATCGCGCTGCTTGGCCCCTTCGCCAATGGGCTGGGCTATGTGCTGACCTTCCATAGCGGGCGCGTGGGCGGCGGCATGAACTGGGAGAATATCTGGACACTCTGGCGGCTCTTCCCGACGGTGAATCTACCGCCGATCCAGCTTGCCATCGGCGCGTTTGGCACGCCGATGCTGGTGATCACGCTGCTGCTGGCCTACTGGTACGTGTATGTGAACGAGCAGATGAGCCTCAACCGTATGCTGCTGGTGACGTTTCTGGCGTTCATGGTCGGATCGAAGCTGGTGAACGAGCAGTATGCGCTGACACTGCTACCCTTCCTCTACATCGAGATGCGGCGGCTGGGTGGCGCGTGGCGCTGGTTCTACCGGCTGCTCTGGGCCGTGCCGCTGGCCTTCGCCGCCATGCGTGTGCCGCTTGACCACTTCCTGCTGCTCTTCTACCACTCGCTGTTCAAGCAGCACGCCGACATCATCAACGTGACGGGCGTGACCGGCTTCGAGTCGAGCTTCGTTCCCTGGAACAATATGCGCATCCAGCCATGGAGTGTGGCGCTGCTGTGTGTGGCATTCTGGGCGCTGTGCCTGCTGGTGATACTCTGGCCTGTGCGTCCCTGGCGCGCTCACTATGCGCTGATGGGGCCATCAGGGCAGGCGGGCGCTGCGATCAGTGGATCAGGCGCGCATCACCCAGACAATCCCGATGCTTCAGACGATCAGCCGCTTGCGCCGCTCACGCGAGCGGGCGATGAAGACGCACAGGGCAAGGATGATCCGTTGCGGCGGCTCTGGCGTATTCCGCCTGGACGCCATCGTGCAGCGCCGCGCATCCCGCAACTTGTCCGGTTCGCGCCACTGGATCGCCTGCGCGCCGGATGGCGTCAGTTGAATGCGCTGTTGACCTCAGTGCTACCGCGTTGAGGGAGAGGGAACGAACGATGAAACGGCGCGATAGTGTAACACTTGATCTCCGCGACGCGCGCTCGCTGGATGATCTGCGGCGGCTGCCGCGCTTTCAACGTGGCGTGCTGGTCAAGGGCGCGCTGCCGCTGATCCTGCTGGTCAGTGTGCTGGCAGTGGCCGCCTACCACTTCCACAACATCCTGAAAACGCCGCCGACTGTGGGCGTGCTACAAACAGCGGCGACCTATAACAGCGGCGGCTTGACAATGCGCTACGCCCACACTGAGGGGCTGGATCGCCCTGGCATGCTCTACGATGGCTGGTCGTTGCTCTCCTATGCCGAACCATCCTCCACGCTGACCCTGGATGGGGAAACGCAGCCTTTGTGGAACGCCTATCACGGTGTCAAGTCTAATCCTGCGGCGCGCCAGCTCTACACGACGATCAGCGGCGATGGCTGGCAATTGCTGCAGGTCGCCACACTGGTGAACGACGCTACGGTGACGGTCGCGTACACGTTCATCGCGCAGCCACAGGCCGGCCAGGCGTCGCCTGCACAAGTGACGCTGTCCATGCCGATCTACGCTACCACCAGCACAGCCACCAACACGCTCTGGTATCAGCCAATCATACAGGACGCAACGTTCCAGGCACAGCTCGTCCCCGTGGCGCCAGCGAACGCGGCGATGCTGGCTAGTGGTCCTGCGCCGCAATCCGTGGGAACGCTGACGCTTGCGCTGAGTGGGCCGGGTGTGGCAGCGGGCGCGCTCACGCTAGGTGCGCTGCACACCATTCCACTGGCGAACGGCGCCCAGGGCAATTGGGCAACGGCGCTCACCACCCGCCTCACACTCGCGCATCCCCCAGCCGACCAGCCGGTCGCATTGGGGACGGAGACGATTACCTTCCAGCCAGCCAATGCCTCATCCACTGGTGGGCCGCTGCCTATTGTGACGCCAGCGTCGTAAGTTCAGACATCTCTTACGGCCTTTCCCCTGCACGGGAAGCGGAGCCAGGCGCCCTGATAGGGCCGCCCGAATAGAACTTCTAGGCGCTGCGCAATGGGCCACGGGCGACGAGCTCGCGCAGTGTCGGCAGGTCACCCAGGCCAGAGTGGACGTATTCGATCCACCAGGTGGCGCCCACCTCGGCAAGCGACGCGATCAGCGCGCGGTCAGCGTCGGGATCGGGGCCGCGCTCAGAGCCTCCCAGCACAATCTCGCAGGGCGTCGGGCTGGTTCGCTGGCGCTGGATGTCGGCGATCAACTGGCGTGTCTCGTCGGGTGTCAGCCGCCAGTCTTCATCCTCGGCATGGGCCTTGCCACCGCAGAAGCCATCCCACGTTGCGGCGCGGCGCAGCACCCCCTTGTGTGGCCAGTTGCCACCGATCCAGATCGGGATGCGCGGCTGCTGGATCGGCGTCGGCTGGAAGGTCATCTCATCGAGATGATAGTGGTCACCATGAAAGCTGAACGGCTGCCCACTCCACAGGCCAGCGAGGATCGCCAGCGCCTCATCGAGCATGTGGGCGCGCGTCTTGAGGTCGGTCGCCTCGCCCACCTTGCCGAAGCCAGGATCACCCACATCACCCGCGCCAACACCAAGAATCAGCCGCCCGCTAGAGAGATGGTCCACTGTCACCGCCTCACGCGCCACCTTCCACGGACGCCGCCGCGAGAGCGGTGTCACCTCGATGCCAAGGCGGATATGCTGGGTCGCCAGCGCCATCGCGCCAAGCGCCACCCAGGGGTCGCAGGTGGGCGCGTCAGGCGCGCTATGGTGGATGATGTAATCTTCAAGAAAGACGCCATCCCAGCCAGCGGCTTCGGCAAGCTGCGTCAGCTCCACCAACGTGCGCGCATCGCCAAACGGGCCGCCGCCGTTGGGCAGCGCCAGACCATAGCGCATAGAGCAACCACCTTCCCTGTCGTTTCACACTGCACTCACCTGTTGATACTGTACATGTAGCAGCCGAATATGCCATCTTCTGTCATATTGCTGGTGGCACAGTGGTAGATGATGGTAGATGTAGGGAGTAACTATGACGTAGACGTTTACGGCGGTTTTTGAGCATCACGCTCAGTAGTGGAGCGGCTGCGTCGAGGAGTTGCCAGGCGGCAACACGCAGGGGCAACGCTCGAAGAAGCGCGCGAAAATCTGCAAGAGGCTGTCGCGCTTGTACTGGAAGCGAACCGCGAAATCGCGCAACGTGAGGCGGCGGACAGCAGATCATCCCGAAGCATAAAACGCCCGCTTCCCGCTTGATACAGGAATTGGGCGTTTCGGTTGTCGTCGGCTGAAGGCGACTATGCTAACCGGCGCTGCTGAGTGGGGGCGCCGTTGCTGTGCGCGCCCGCCCACTCACTCAGCCAGCGGTCGAGCGCCTGTGCGCGATATTGCGCCTTCTCGGAGCCTTTGATCTCGTTGCACTTGCGGTGCGCGGGAACCAGATTGTGCGCCGCATGCTCGCCACCATCGGCCAGCGCCACCACATGGTCGAACGAGAGGTCTTGGAGCGTCACCGGCAAGTGGCAGATGGCGCAATGCCAGCACCCCTGCGCATCGGCGGACTGCTCAAGGATGTGCGCCAGATCAACGGCGCGGACCGAGCCCGGCGCCCCACGACGGCGGGCGCCGCTATTGAGACGCAGGGCGCGACGGCGCACAATGTCAATCATCCAGTCGTCGAAGCTCTTGGGCCAGCCCAGGTTCGCCGCGAGGCTGGGCGTCGCTGTGGTAGATGTTGGCCGCTGTGTTGCTGGCGTCGCCTGCGGCCTGACCCGTACTGCTGCTGCGCCCGCGAACTGCGCTGGGCGACGTGGGGGCAGACGCTGGGCGGCGCTACGGGCGCTGCCCAGGCCAGCATATGGTTGTGTTGTTCGTGATTGTGTTGATCGGGCCAGGCTCGGCGTTGGCGTGTTGGCAGGCGTCGGCACACTATAGCGGCGCGGCGCAGCGGGGGCAGGCGGCACACTAGCGAGTCTGTCGCTGGTGGCAGGACGCGCTGTTCCCGTCGCGGTGCTTGCTCCCCGTGTCGGCGGCGCATAGGGTGCGCGTTTCACAGTCGGCGCGGGCGTGATGGAGCGGCGGGCGCGAACACCATTGGCGCTGGCAGATGCACTGGCGGATGGGGCGGGGTGAGCGATGGCAGCGTTGGCGGGCGCTATAGTTCCGGCCAGCTCGGCGAAACGTTCGGCGGGCGTGGCGCGTGGCAACGGGGGGAGGATGGCCGGGTGATTGGGCCATGCGCTCCATTGACTCCAGGGGCTCCAGACGGCGGGCGTGGCGGTGTGATCGGGGGAGAGACGCTGGTCGTACTGACCATCCTCGACAAACCGAACGACGGCGCTGGGGGGAGAGGAGTTACTGTTACTGTTCTGAGAGGCGGCTGATTGAACTGATCGCTGCCGATAAGAAGGTTCAGAGCCGCGCGGCGCAAGCTGCTCATCAGCCCGCGCGTGCGTGTGTGTATTCACGAGTGTGTTGTACCTGTTCACTACATCCACACCACAAGCATTGTGCTTTCCAGGTGGTGGATTTGGTATCTATGACATGCGCGTGTTGCGCCGGGAACGAATGCAGAATGATCGTAGGCGGTGTACCCACAGCGGTCTCGCGGCGTCTTTACCCACACGTCGCGCCGACCGGCGTACAGCCTGATGCCTGCTCTCTGTCTGCCCTGCGATTGCACAGTTCCCTATCTATAGTATCGTTCGTAGGCGGCGTTTCGTCAAGTCGCCCGCCCGAATGGACTCCTCACCTACACCTTTTGCAGGTTGGCGAAGGCCGCGTCCAGTGTTTTCTTGCCGGTCTGCTTGTTGTCGAAGAGCACGTCTACCATCGTCGCGCCGCGCTCATCGTTGACCTTCAGTACCAGTCCCCGTCCGAAGAGGCGATGGATCACCTTGTCGCCGGGTTGAAGCGTAACGGCCTCGCC
>JBDTAI010000472.1:0-2585 GCA_039924685.1 Ktedonobacterales bacterium | reverse complement strand
GCAAGCCAAGCTCCAGCGCGCCACCGCGTGTCGCCGATTGTTCGGCATCCGCCCAGGTGATCATCGGCGCAAGGGCGCGCAGTTGAGATGCTCCAGCGTTGGCCGCCGCCCACTGGGTATAGCCCATATACGATGCGCCAAACATGCCGACAGAACCGTTGGAGCCAGGCAGCGCCGCAGCCCATGCCACGCTATCCACACCGTCGTCGCCCTCATGGATCAGCGGGAACCACTCGCCCTCCGAGGCAAAACAGCCACGCACATCCTGCACGACAAGAATGTAGCCGCTACGCGCAAGCTGCGTCGGCTCGAAGCCACCCAGCGGAAAATCCTTGCCATAGGGCAGCCGCATCAGCAACACAGGATAGGTTCCCGCGCCGCCGTCGTCGGGACGGTAGACATTGGCGCGCAGGGTCACACCATCACGCATCCTCGCGGCAACGTTGAACTCGGCGAGCACATTCATCAGCGGATGGGGCTGCATCGCGTTCCTCCTCAACTCTGGCACACTGTCATTCACTGAAGAACCATATGCGAAAAGGACGACTCGCCAGTGAGCCGTCCTCTCAGGAGTGTAGCGATCAGGAGTGATGGGCGACAACGTAGCTGGCTGGCGCCCTCTGCCCAATGTCCAGGCTAGCTGATCTGCTGGTTGAGTTTCTCGAGAATGGACTTGACCTGCCCTGACACCATCGGCTGCGCCATCCCCACGAAGGGCGCAAGCGGTCCACTGACCTGTATATCGGTGTTATAGGTCATCAGTGTCCCCGTGCCATCAGCGGCAAGGTCCACGCTGCCCGTCGCATTGACCGGGCCGCGACTGAACGCCAGGCTCATATGACTGGGAGCCGTGCTCTCTGGAACCTGCACCGTCACCGTGCGCACGCCGCCACTGAGCGGCCCCATGCTGGGCAGGCTGACCGTCGCCGTCACGGCATTCTCGCCCTGCCAGGAGACCGCCTGGGCGCCCGAAGCGTTTTGCAGGATCGTCGCATTGTGCAACCCAGCCCACACCGCTTGTGGCGCGGCATTGAAGTGATACGTACCCTTGATTTCCATGTGTTCGTGTTCCCTTCCTCAAAAAGGATATACACAACGATATGAAGCGCCGTGCGCGTCCGCTGCCCGGCAGGAAGCGTGAGCTACGCCGACAACGCTTTTCGGATTGGTGCGATGCGCCTGTTTCACGCCTGACTCACGCCTGACTCAAGCCATCGTCGGGGCAATTATAGCGGGAAGCGCCGCCGACCGCAAGCCCAAGTCCCCCAAAAGTGATCTTGATCTTCTCACTCACTTTCCGCTATTGATTTATACCGAACGGTACAAATTAGTAACGCTGAGGCGTCATCGTCCTAGTTCTCCGCCTTCCACTCAGGAGACCTTCATGATAACTCGCGCACTTCATGCCCTTACCGACGCCAGCGTATCGCGGTGGGGCAAGTTCGTCGTGATGGCAGCCTGGCTCGTCGTCGCGGTGGCGCTCGTCGCGCTGGCCCCCACGCTCGCCAGCATCTATGACAACAGCGTGACCCAGAGCATCCCCAGCAGCGCCGATTCACAACGGGCGCAGAGGTTGCTGCTCGACAAGTTTCCGTCAAGTCGTGGATCACCCGCCGTGATCGTCTTTTACGACCCCAATGGCCTGAACGCGACAGACAATGCCCGCGCCAAAGACCTCAGCGACTGGCTGACATCGAGCGCGCGGCCAGCGGCGGTCGGGCAGGTACTCTCGGTCTTCACGGTTCCCCAGGCCGCAAGCCAACTCATCTCGCAAGACATGACCACCATGACACTGGTTGCGACCGTCAACGGCTCCGTCACCGACGCCTCGTTTCAGAGCGCCATCAAGACAATCCGCGACCGGCTGAAGCATGAGACGGCAGGCACGCAGCTTCAGGCGCATCTTACCGGACCGGCGGGCGTGATCACTGACGCAGGACTGATCTTCGCCGCCACTGATCTGCCGCTGCTGCTTGGCACTGTCGCGCTTGTGCTTGTGCTGCTGATCGCGCTCTACCGTTCGCCGATTCTCGCGCTGCTGCCGCTGGTCGGTGTCGGCTGGGCGCTACAAATCGTTGATGCGCTGCTTGGCTTCGCGGGCAAGGTTGGCCTCTTTGGCATCAGCCAGCAGGCAACATCAATTATGATCGTGCTGCTCTTCGGCGCTGGCACTGACTACAGCATCTTCATCGCCGCGCGCTTTCGTGAGGAGTTGCAGCGCACAGCAGACAAACACCAGGCAATGCGCGAGACGATGCGCGCCGTCGGCGAGGCGATCACCTCCAGCGCGGGAACCGTGATCCTTGCGTTGCTGACGCTGACCTTCGCCAGCATCGGCCTCTATAGCTCGCTCGGCCCAACGCTCGCCATCGCTGTCGCTGTGATGCTGGCCGCCGGATTGACGCTGATCCCCGCGCTGCTCGTATGGATTGGCCGCGCCGCCTACTGGCCGCTGACGCCCCGCTATCAGCCGGATGTCGCCGGGCAGCAGACGCACGCGCCGCGTGGACTCTGGAGCGCGCTGGGCCGCTGGACAGCCCGCCATCGTGTCGTCGCGGTGCTGAGCAGCCTTGCGCTATTGACAT
>JBDTAI010000471.1:0-3409 GCA_039924685.1 Ktedonobacterales bacterium | reverse complement strand
AGTATCGCCGAGTATCGCCGAGTATCGCCGAGTATCGTCCGCGTCTACGGGATCAGCCGTTGAATGGACGCTCCGTAGGATGCGTCAGCGGACGCCCCAGCGCCGTTCGCCGCCTGCCGCCTCTGTCGCTACCGGCGCCGCTGTCACTGGCTACGTCGCTTGCAAGCGTCGGGCCGGAACTGCCGGAATCGTCAACTGGCGCCGCCGCGTCCGTCTCCGGACGCATCTCCGCTGCGGAGACCCTCGCCGCTGGATTCGCCAGTTTCACTGGCTTCACTGGCTTCACTGGCTTCACTGGCTTCACTAGTTTCACCTGAGCGACGCCGCCGTGCGCCAGCATACGGTACACATCCACGATGCGCTGCACCGAGGTGAAAACACTCGAGATCGCCAGCAACAGCAACGTCCAGACCAGCAACGATTCGGCGCCAATGATCAGGCCCGCCGACAGCAACACCACACGCTCCGGTCGCGCCATCAGGCCGCTTTTCAGGCCGAGGCCCAATCCCTCGGCGCGAGCGCGTGTATAGCTGACCATCACCGAGCCAAGCGCCGCAACATAGGCCAGCGCAATCACCCAGGTGTGCGTCTGCGACGGCGGTTGGCGCAACGTAAAGACAATCACCCCCAGCAGCGTGATACCCTCAGAGTAGCGGTCAATCGTCGAATCGAAGAACGCGCCGAAGGTTGTCTGCTGGTTGCGCACCCGCGCCAGCGCGCCATCCACCATGTCAAAGAGACCGGCGATCAGCAGGGCAAGCCCGCCGATACGCAGATAGCCAAGCGCCAGGATGGTCGCCGCCACGCTGTTGAGCAGCAAACCGATGATGGTTGCCATGTTGGGTGTCAGCCCCAGCGCCGCGAGCGGTCGCACGATCATTTCGGCGATGCGTCGCGCAGACTGCTGTAGGCGTGGCCCGAACATAGCTGCTCCTCGATCCGCGCTCATATCTAGTATATCACTGCCGTCATCATCTAGTGAAGCGCTGGAGCGAAAGAACCACTGTCTGATGGTGAAGGCGTTTCACAAGGCGTCAATAGCACACGCCTGACCTGGTTATCCCACTCTACCACAGCACACGTCAAAACACATCCAAACGCAGTCTGTGAGAACGCATCATTTTGAGATCGAGAACGAAGCCGCCTGCGTGTCGAGCGCATCAAGCGCGCCAAAGGCCGCTGCGTTCAGCGCCGTACTGAGCGCCGTGGTGGCCAGCGCAGGCTCCGTCAGGCCTGGCAGTGGGGCAAACTGCGTGAGCAACTGCTCATAATAGGCCTCGACGCTACCGCCGATATGCGCCCAACTGAACGAGGTTTCGACGTGCGCACGTCCGGCGGCGCCCAATCGCTCACGCTCATTCGCATCGCCCAGCAAATGGCAGATCGCCCAGGCCAACTCTTCATGATTGGCGGGGTCCACCAGCAGCCCCTGGCGATCCTGCTCAATCACCGAGCGATAGCCCGGTAGATCGGTGGCGACCACCGCGCGACCCGCCGCCAGCGCCTCCAGCAGCACGATCCCCTGGCTCTCGCCGCCAGTGCTTGGCGCACAGTACACCTGCGCCGTGGTGTAGAGCGAGGGTAGCATGGTGGAAGAAACATGGCCCAGAAAGACTACATCTTCCCAGCCTGCCTCATGCACCAGCCGCTCGAAGCCCTCACGCAGCGGCCCGTCGCTGCCGATCAGAAAGCGCGTGTTCGGGTAATGCTCACGGATCAAAGGAATAGCGCGCAACAGATATTTCAGCCCTTTGCGCTTCTCGATGCGCCCGTGATACAGCACATTCAGCTTGCCGTCCATATACTGGGCGAGCGGCGGCGCGTCGGGGGTGAACCGCTGGATGTCTACGCCGTTGGGGATGATGGTATACTCCCCCGGAAAGAAACGCGAAACAAACTCGGCGGCGGCGTTAGAGACTGCGATCCGCCCGTGCAGGCGACGGAAGTAGCGTCCCAGAAAAGCGCCCGCCGTGGCATAGGCCCACTCCGGCGGCGAGGCGATGCCGTGCCGCGCCCAGGCGTGAAACGTGCCAACATGCAGCGCGCCGGTCTGTTCGGCAAGGTGCAGAATCGAGAGCGAGAGCGCCGAGGCCAGCGGCTCATGCAGATGCAATACATCGAACTGCTCACGTTCAAGCACGCTGCGAATGTGGCCGCGCAGGTCCGGCGCGACGGAGATGCGGGCGACGGAGCCGTTGACGTGCAGCGGCGCCGCCCAGCCCAGCTTATAGACGCCGTACTCGACGAGACGCCCACGCGGCCCGGTGGCAGGCGTAAGGATACGCACGTTATGGCCGCGCACCCGCAACTCTGCCGCCAGCCGCCGGATGTGATCCTGTACGCCGCCGGGGTAACTCCAGTCGTAAGGTGAAACAAGTCCGATCTTCACCGCGCCACGCCCTTCTCATCCTTCATGCGTCCACATTGCCCGTATGCCGCGCCTATATGCCGCTCACCCCCACCGGGGAGCGTGATCCCACCATCTCCTGTATAGTATACCGCTCTTCGGGTAGCCCAGGCGGCGCGTCCAGGCAGCCTACGATGTCTTCACACCAGCATAGCCGACTCGCTCACCGCGACGCCATCACCAGACTCCTCCACGGCGTAGCGCGCGGCGCCCGCCACCATATACACAACGCGCCCGAACGCCACCACACGCAGCCGCGCGACGCGCGTCACAGGCGGCTCACCCTTACCATACGCCAGCCGGTGCGAGAGAAACGCCGCATATTCCCGCGACTTCCAGAACCCGCCCTGCGGCGCGGTCTCGCGTCGCTCAATCGCCTGGCGCACTGCTGCCGCGCCTGAGCCGGGATAGACCGTGCGGGCGCAGCCGATCGCCATCGGCGTGTGCGCGTCGCTGCTGCCGGTGGCCGCCCAGGGATAGCGCGTGCCAACCAACCGCATCGCCAACCCCGACGAGCCGATGCCCGCAAAGCTGCCATTGAGCGTCTCGACGCCATCCGGGTGAACGTCGGGCTGACGCAGCAACCGATCCAGCACTGGACGCTGCACGCTGAAACGAAAGACACGGTTGAGCGGATGCGCCACAATTGCGATGCCGCCCTGGGCATGCACAAGCTCGATACTGCGCTCGATACTCAAGTCTGGTGGTATACGCTTTTGCAGAAACAGGGCCAGCATGTGTCCCTCACGGGTGCTGATCTCCTCGCCGACGATCACCTCGAAGGGATAGTCATGCTTCGCCGCCAGATCGCGCGCGCGCAATGCGCCCTCGATGGTGTCGTGGTCAGTGATGGCAATCACATCCAGCGGCGTGTTGCGCTCGATCTGCGCCAGAACCTCCTCGACTGTGCCGATGCCATCACTATAGGTTGTGTGCATGTGCAGATCGGCAAGCCCGGTGCGCCGCCTGGTCTCGCCATTCAACGCGTTCAGTTCGTTCAGT
>JBDTAI010000470.1:0-3162 GCA_039924685.1 Ktedonobacterales bacterium | reverse complement strand
CCGCGTCCCTATCAGCAGGATGCGCTGACAGCCTGGCGAGCGGAGGGATGTCGCGGCGTGGTGATTCTGCCGACCGGCGCTGGCAAGACGCTGGTGGGCGCGCTGGCGATTGCCGAGGTGACGCTCTGGACACTGGTGGTGGTCCCGACGATTGATCTGCTGGGCCAGTGGCGCAAAGCGTTGGCGCAGGCGCTGACGTTGGGCGAAGACGAGATCGGGGTCTTTGGCGGCGGCGCGCGCGACATCCAGCCGATCACCATCACCACGTATGAGTCGGCGCAACTGCATCCCGACCTGCTTTGGCGCTTCGGCCTGCTGATCTTCGACGAGTGCCACCACCTGCCCGCGCCGACCTATCGCCAGATCGCCGAGGGCGCCTTCACGCCGCTGCGGCTGGGGCTGAGCGCCACCCCCGACCGCGCCGATATGGAGCATCTGGCGCTGGAGACGCTGATCGGCCCGGAGGTCGCTCGCCGACAGCCGGAGGAACTTGCCGCCGCGCACTACCTGGCTGCCTATGATGAACTGCGTGTGGTGGCCACCTTCACCCCCGACGAGCGCCAACGCTACGACACTGCCCGCGCCACCTATAGCGACTTCGTGCGCCGCCGCAGGCTCGCCATCACCTCACCTGCTGATTTCCAGCGCAAGATTCTCTGGGCCAGCGCCCGCGACCCGGAGGCGCGTGAGGCGATGCTGGCCTGGCGCGCGGCGCGTTCCCTGGCGCTCAATGCGCCCACCAAACTGGCGCTGCTCGAAGAGATTTTCAACCGTCACCGCGATGAGCGCGTGCTGGTCTTCAGCGAGTACAATTCACTTGTCGCCGAGGTGAGCGCACGGTTCTGCATGCCGCAGATCACGCATAAGACGCCGACCGACGAGCGCCGCGCGATCCTCGATGGCTTCCGGTCGGGGCGCTACTCCAAGCTGGTGACGGGCCGCGTGCTGAACGAGGGTGTGGACATCCCCGACTGTGGTGTGGCGGTGATCGTCAGCGGCAACGCCACCCGCCGCGAATATGTGCAGCGGCTGGGACGGGTATTGCGCCCGAAGAAGACCCGCGCGATCCTCTACGAACTGGTGACGGAAGACACCACCGAGGAGCGTGTGGCCGACCGGCGCCGTGGGACGGCAGGCGGCTGAGAGCCTGAGAGCCTGAGAGCCTGAGAGCCTGTGAGAAAGGATGCGCGACACATGCGGCTGAGTCTTGCCGACCTCAAGAAGAGCGTGACGACGCGCAACGGCGAACGCTATCTGGCGCCGTATCTGCTGCGTCCGCGTGAACGTACTGAGGCGCTGACAGCATTGATCGCGCTGCACGAGGCATGGCTTGATCGCCGCCGCCGCGATTTTCCACTGGATCGCCCCGCCGAACTGATCGGCGATTATCGGCTGGCGCGTTGCCTGATGCTGACACTGGGCGAGTGGTATACCTGGGAGGCGCCACAATGGCCGGGCGCCGCGACCGAGACCGAAGCGGCGGCCCTCACTGCCCACGACATCACCTCGCCAGGGCAACTACGCCTTGCGCTCTATGACCACGTCAACCGCGTGGCGGGCGGCTATCTGGCTGCAAGCGAGCGTGAGGCGCACCTCGACGCCTGCGCAGGCGAGTTGGGCATAGCGCGGACGACGCTCGATGCGCTACTGACGCTTGATGTCGAGGAGTGCGGCACGTTGCGCCGCCTGGCCGAACGGGCGCCCAGCGCGCGCGAACTGGCTGGACGCTACAACCAGCGCGCCGTCGAAACACTACTCGCCAACGCATCAGTCGTCGAGTGGACGATCCCTCCCGAGGCAAGTGATGGCTCCGGCGGTGGGCTTGGCTCCGTTCTCAAGCGCATCTGCTTTCTGGCGCGGCGTATGGGTGTGCTCTACGATGTCGCCTTCGACGGCCCGCTCCCCGCTCCCGACATTTCTTACATCCCTCATAGTCAGCCCGATCAGCGCCAGGCGTTGCGCGTGGCCGAACGCGCAACGCCCTATCTAGCGGACTTCAGTCCGCCACCCGCCCGTGCGCCGGGCCTTCAGGCGCGCGATCCCCAACCCCTGCGCGCGCCCAATGGTCATCCGCTCACCACAGTGGATTCCGTCGGCCTGCCGCTAGTGGTGACGCTCTATGGTCCACAGGAGGTGATGGGCGCCCCCAACCAGTATGGCGAGCGGCTGGCGCGGTTGTGCCGAGCGCTACTGGGCTATCGGCGCGACCTCACCCCCGACCCCTCTCCCACGGAGGGAGGGGAGCGAGTGACGCCACAAGCGGCGCTGGCGGGCGCAGGCTTGCGTGGCGCGGCAAGCGTCTATCTCTATGGTCGCCCGATGACGTTCCCTTTGGATGATCGGCTGCTGGCGCTGACCCGTCTCGCCACCTTGCCAGAAGATGCGGATGCCGACGATAGTGCGACTGGCGCATCATCTGGCGGCGACACCGTGGCCTTCGATTCTTCGCTGGAACGGCTGCTCTACGCCGACTTCACAGCACTGGAACGCGCTGGCGAGGCGGCAGGCTGGCGCATCGAACGCGAACCGGAGCCGCTGCTGATCGGCGACACGATCATGATCCCCGACTTCGCGCTGACCCGTGGCGCGCGGCGGGTCTATCTGGAGATCGCGGGCTACTGGCGACCGGGCTATCGTGAACGCAAGGCGCGCAAGCTGAACGCGCTACGTGGCGTCGCAGCGCTGATCGTCGCGGCGCCCGACTCCGCCCGCGCTGAGTTCGCAGGACTCGACGCCGACTTCCCCTTTGTGTGGTATCGCAACACGGTGAGCGCAACTGCGCTGCTCACCACCCTCGAACGCGCCTACAACGACTTCGCCGCCCGCCTCAGCGCGCTCGATCTGCCGCGCATCCTTACCGAGATCACCTTGCGCGGGCGCATTCCGCCGACCGAGAGTATGGCGTTGCTGCATTGCTACACCCGCGCCGAGCTTGCCGAAGCGGTGCAATCGCTGGCGCAAACGGCTACTGCGCGGGATCAAGCGCCGCCGGTCTGGATAGATGGCGTAGGGGTATGTTCTGCGCAGTGGTGCGATGCGATCTCTGTGCAACTGCTGGCGCTACTGCGTGCCGCGCCGGATGGACGGCTGCCGCTTGCCGAATTGCGACAGCGATTGGGTGATGAGGGGCCGCGTCTGGGTGATCTCACCGAGGCGGCGACC
>JBDTAI010000469.1:0-5146 GCA_039924685.1 Ktedonobacterales bacterium | reverse complement strand
CCAGATCGAGGCGTCGAGCGGACTGCCCTCCGACGAAGTCGTCAATCTCGACGATTCCACCGTGCGCGCTACCATCGCCACCACCGCCGCGCGCTTTGTGCAGAAAGACGACTTCGATGGCGTGCATTATGACATCGAGCCGATCCGCAACAACAATCCACGCTTCATTGATCTGCTGATAGCGACGCGGGCGCTGCTGCCATCGGGCGCCATGATCTCCGTCTCGGCGCAGAAATGGGCGCCCAACGCGCATGTCGCCGATCTCTTCTACAACGCTGGGCGCGCGGGCGAATGGTGGACGACCTATTTCTATGAGGTGGTGGCCGCGCATGTGGATCAACTTGCCGTGATGGCCTATGATTCGGCGATGCCCACGGCGGGAGCCTACCAGCTGTTCGTCAAGGAAGAGACGCAGCATGTGCTGGCGATTGCGCGCAGTGTGCCGCATCCGCCGCAGGTGTTGATCGGCGTGCCGACCTATACCGGCGACAGCACCTGGTTCCATGCCTCGGCGGAGAACATGACCAGTGGCCTCAACGGCGTGGTGGCCGGCCTCAACAGCGACACGAGCACGCAACCCTTCACCGGCGTCGCCATCTATCGTCTGGCTGTCACCAGCGACGCCTCCTGGACAAGTTACAACCGCAACTGGCTGGGACAAAGCTAGCATTCATTCTGTGTCGGCGCGTGTGGGACGCAGCGCCATCGCCTCGCGCAGATACACATGGCGAATCTCCCCCGCCGAGCGTGTGGTGTTTGCTAGCAGCAACACGCGGATGCAGCGGCGCACGCTAGCAGTTGGCACAGGTATCTCGCGCGCGCAGAGCAGCGCCAGATCGCTCCAGCCGAGTTGGCGGGCAGCCAGCGCCGGATACTCGGCGTCGAGGTCGTCGCTGACGGTGAAGAAGATGGCGGCGATGTCATCGGGCGTGATGCCGTTGCGCGCTACCAATCGCTCCAGCAGTTCGCGTGTCGCGGCAAGCATCGCCTCGCGCTCGTTCGCCTCTGTTGTCGTCGCCCCCCGAATCCCTCTACATTGCAGCATGCTGTCACTTCTCCTCCCAGCGGACTTCAGTCCGCCGTCCTGATCGCGTCTCCGCCTTGCAGGCAACATTCGTGTCAAACAAAAAAAGAGCACAGGCTTTCGCCTCTGCTCTCTCCCTCCGCATGTGCGGGTCTGTATGCCGTCGCGTCTGTGTCTCATGCCCAAACGCCGGTCGGATCCATCCCACTGTGTGGAGGGCGCCGCCGGTAATAGTACCTGCTGTTGTGACTGGTGATCGGGTGGTGGTTGGGCATGGCTCGTATACGCCTTTCTGGTGCTGTGTTACCCAGTATAGCGGACACCGCAGCGGGCGTCAAGTACACTGATCAGCCACGGGCATGCGCTTGATTTCATGGTGGGACTTCTCCTGGCCCGCGCAGGCAAGGCTCTCGTGTCCGCCAGCACCCAGCGGCGCGGCTTATGTTGTTTGCTATCGTGATCGGGTACTGATCATTGCGCCCTGCCAGATAACCCGTGGCCTTCAGGCCACGAACCAACCCATGCAATCAGTCACCCATGTGAGGCGCCAAACACCTTTACCCGCTGGCCGTGTCATGCGGTCGCTATGCCGATCTCTACAGTCTTCGGCGCCGTTCGTGCGACACCCGTTCGTGCTACTTGGGCTCTGCCCCACGGTCTCCACCATCTTTGCGTGCGAGGCCGGAAGTGGTATCTTGCAGAGTGGGACAGGATACTCGCGCATGCTGCATGGCATAGACTGTTCGCCTGAAGATGCTACTTTCCGCCGAACTTGCGCGTTGTATGGAGTGTGCGCTGTGCAGGTGATTATCACCTGACCACGCTGTCGCTTCGCTCGTTCCCAGCGCGTGCTTGGCGCCTGGTTTCCTGGCGATCAGCCATGCAGCATCGTTTGTCATATTTCAGCATTGCTCTCATTTCGGCGTTCTCGCCGTGACATTTTCACCTGTGACACATGGAGGGATGGCCCGCTTGGATACGACAGGAAGTACGCCGGAGAACGGCGCACAAGAACCAGAGGATCGCGCTGATCAGCAGCCGCAGCAACCACAAGAACAAGCTGGCGCCGACGAACAGCCACAGCAACCGCCAGTAGACGATACGCCGACGATGCCATTGAGCACAGGTGAGACGCTGGCCGAGGTGAGCGATGCTGGCGGCATTGGCGATGCTGGCGGCGTGGCGCCCGTCTCAACTCCAGCGCTGGGGCGACTCGCACCAATGGCGCAGCGCACCGTGCGGCTGCAAAAGTTCCGTCGTCGGCGGCGCTATACGCTGTATGTGCGGCGCTCGGCGCGGGCGCGGGCTGCCGCGAAGTCATCCACGCTGGTGCGCGCGGCCTGGGCGACGGTGATCGCTCTCGGGGTGGTGGTGCTGCTGGTGATGAGCACCTCGATTGGCGCTGCGGTCTCCTACTATCAGACGCAGCAGAGCGCGATCCAGGCGTTGGGCCGCACGGTCTCCGGGCGCGACAGCATCCGCATCTATGACTCGATAGGCAACCTGCTCTATCAGTACAACATCGCGGGCGCCCAGCACAGCATCCCGCTGGCGAAGACGCCGATCAATGTGGTGAACGCCACCATCTCCGCCGAGGATCGCACCTTCTGGACGAATCCGGGCGTTGACGCTACCTCGATCATCCGCGCCGCCGAAGCTGACATTTCGCATGGCGGCATCGCGCAGGGCGGCAGTACGATCACCCAGCAGTTGCTCAAACAAAACCTGCTGGGCGCCCACGAGACGTTTACCCGCAAGATCGAAGAGGCGATTCTGGCGACCGGAATGACGGTGTCGGGAACCTATACCAAGAGCCAGATCATGGAGTTGTACCTCAACTCGATTGACTACGGGCATGAGTCGTATGGCATAGACGCCGCATCGTACTTCTACTTCGGCTACTCGGATAACTCACAGACCGGCGAGACGGGGGCGCAACAGCTTGATCTGGCGCAGGCGTCCATGCTGGCTGGCATTCCGCAGAACCCCAACCTGAACGATCCGCTCAACTACTTCGCCACTGCCCATGCGCGTCAGGCGTACATCCTTCAGGGGATGGCCCAGCTTGGCTACATCACCCAGGCACAGGCGCAGGCGGCGTATATTGAGGCGGCGCAGCCACACTTCTTCCACATCCAGACGACCTACCAGAATCTGGCGCCGCACTTTGTAGATTTCATCATCCAGCAACTGACGCAGATGGTCTCGACGGGGCAACTCAAGCTCTCGCGGCTGGGCCTGAGCGTCTATACCACGCTGGACCTCGACCTGCAAAACCACACGGTGGCGGCGGTCCAGAAGCACGTCTATGGCAACGACCGCGATGATTATACCAGCGGGCTCATCCGCAACGACAACCTGACCAACTCAGCGGCGATTATGGTGCAGCAGAGTACCGGCGACATCAAGGTGATGGTGGGCAGCGCCAACTACTATGACACCAAGATTGACGGCACCTTCAATGTGGCGACGCAGGGCTATCGCGGCCCAGGCTCGGCTTTCAAGCCGCTAGCCTACGCCACCGCCTTCGAGAAGGGCTGGTTTCCGGCGATGACTATCTCGGATACGCCAACGGTCTTCTGGGATCCCGGCGCAGGCAAGACCTACAAGCCACTGGACTTTTACACTACCACGCCAAAGTTTGCGGGCGAACTGACGTTGCGTCAAGCGCTGCAAAATTCGCTCAATATCCCCGCCGTCAAGGTGATGCAGTATGTTGGCGTGGATACTGTCAAGAACAATGCGCAACGTTGGGGCATCCATAGCTGGGAAGGCGCCTGGGGGCTTTCGTCGGTGCTGGGCGCGATCCAGGTGACGCCCTATGACATGGCGCAGGTCTACTCGGTCTTCGCCAACTATGGGCAGTACATCCCACTGCATTCGATCAACTACATCACCGACAGCGCCAACAACGTGCTGTTCCGCTACAAGACACCCACGCCGGTGCAGGTGCTCAGTCCGCAGGTGGCCTACATGCTGACCAATGTGTTGTCAGACAACAAGGACCGTACAGAGTTTGGCCTTTGCAGCGTGCTCTATCTCGATCCTGCAACCAGCATTGATCTGCCCGGCTACTATTCTGGCGGTCATCAAGGCGCCGAATGGAACAAGGGCTGTACTGACATTCTTGCTCACGGAGGCTACAGCTCCAAAGCATGGCCAGCGGCAGCAAAGACCGGTACCGGACAGTTCTATAGCGATGACTGGACCATGGGCTATACCATGGACTACACAATGGCCGTGTGGGCAGGCAACAGCAACAACACCAGCATGTACCACATTGACGGTGTGACAGGCGCGGCGCCGACATGGTATCGCAGCATGCTCTATGCCGAGCAGCGCGACAACTTGCCCAAGCGACAGTTCCCCGTTCCCTCCGGCCTGCAGCATGCCACCTGGACCTCGAATGGTATCACCTCGACCGATTGGTTTATGGCTGGTCCACTGCCACCGAACAACATCGGCAGCACCGGCTCGAAGTTCACTCCGTGCTTCACCAACGACGTGAACAATCCCTGGAACTTCTGTGGCGCGAACGGGAGTGGCACGCCCACGCCTGGGAAGGGTGGCGCAGGTGGTCCCGGAGGAGGTGGTGGTCACGGCGGAGGCGGCGGTGGCAAGCCCGGCGGCTGATCCCAGGCAGGCTCTCAGTCGCCTGTGCGCTCGATCATCGTGCCTGCGCCCTGATGGGTGAAGAGTTCGCGGATCAGCACATGCGGCTCGCCGCCATCCACGATATGCACCCGCTCGGTGGCGTCCAGCGCCCGCAGGCACGCCTCGGCCTTTGGGATCATGCCGCCAGAGATCACCCCATCGGCGATCAGGCTGCGCACATCAGCATCAGTCAAGACGGAGAGCAGCTTGCCCTCGGGGTCGAGGATGCCCGGCACGTCGCTGATATAGAGCAGCTTGGTGGCATGCAACCCACGCGCCAGATCGGCGGCGGCGTCATCGGCGTTGATGTTGAGCGCCTCGCCGTCTGGTCCCAGGCCGAGCGGAGCCACCACCGGAATATAGCCCGCCGCGCTCAACGCTTCGATGGGGCCGGGGTCCACCGTTTCCACTGCGCCAACGTAGCCCAGTTCTGGGGCCAGTCGCCGCGCACGCAGCAATCCGCCATCT